>NZ_JAUORL010000001.1:0-226362 GCF_030548015.1 Shewanella sp. 4_MG-2023 | reverse complement strand
TAACATTCTAGAAAACCCATACATATCAGTCTACTGCGAAATTTTTTAAAGTGTTGTATAGACCTCGTAAACAAAGACGCATTGTTTTTCCGGCAGTATTTTGAGCATTATTTACGTATTCGCAAAAATATTCGATTTACAACAATAACTTAGCGATGGTATCTTTGAAGTTTGAATTGAGCAGCCTGGAACATTATTGTGCTGCTATTGAATAAGCTGTTATACATCACAGGAGTCATGCGTTGTTTACCCGATTGGCGAAAAAAATCAAAAGTAAGGTTTCAGCGTGGGAGAGGTTAGCAAACTCAGCAAAACAAGGTTATACCGTTCGAGGACTAACAACTTTTAGTGGTGCTTCTAGTGATTATGAAACAGGTCAAGAATATCCTTTTTTAGCTGTCATCGATAAAGCTAATATAGATAGCGCTATCGAACATATCACTGAATTACTCTCAATCAATGATTGGAGTAATGTAGTAATTGATGAGTATAGCGAATTGTTAATATCTGAGTATTCAGACAAAGATGTACCTGAAGATTGGCAACAAGCAATTAGCGAACAAGGTGCTTTCTACATTATTTATGTAGAAAGTGATGTATAACAAACGCCTAAACTCCGACAATGTAAAGTTGTCATGTTTTTGGCAAACAACGCAAAAAGCCATGCCAACACATTGCGTGTTAGGCGGGCGTTATACCTCAAGGATGATCATGCGATATATTCTAGTAATACTATTATTAACTTCTCATTTTGCAAGTGCTTCTGACAGTCGAGAAATTAATCTATTATCTGGTAAGTGGGATTGCCCTCTTGATATAGACGTTGATGAAATTAAGTTAAAAGGTACTGCAACCGACCACTACAACTCGGATAGCATGACTTATAGTTCAGACTCAACAATAACCTTCATTTATGGCGGTAACTTACCGATAGCTAAAATCAGGCTTTTGGAGTCAGGGAGCTGGGAGTATGAAAAAAGCCATTTAACTTACCGTACTAATGACCTGAAAATAGAAGTTATTTTTGACTATGAAGATATTCTAACTGAAGAAACATTAGAGCAAATGAAAGTGGACTTTATGGAAGACGAAGCACCTATTATTACTGAGTCAATTGACTCGGAAATTTGGGTAACTAAGGATCCAGAAACAAATAAAACCTCAGAGTGCTTTAAGGTATAACAAGTTACTCAAAAGGACGCAAAACGCTTGGCTTGTGCTCCTTCGTCGCTAATTTTAGCCAAGCATTTATGCGCCCATTAGTAAGGCGTTATGAGGCATTGAAGGGAGTCAAGTGATCAAGAAAATCGCGATATTATTACTAGTGTTAGTTTCAGCAATTTTAATTGCTGTGCCACTAGTGACTTATAATCATGCGTTGTCACTTCTTGATTCAATGCCATCTAAGGCAATCGAACTAAACATCACAAACGATGAATTGCAAAAGCAATGGAGCCAAAATGAGCCAAATGTTCAATTAATCGAGGTTCATAATATTACTCCATTTTGGTTCTATAAATGGCTATCGGTTGCAGTCCTCAATGATTTTCTTTCAGTAAAGGGTTTAGACCCTCATACAAATTCATCATTAATGGCATCACAAATAGCAATTACACACATGCGGCAAATATCAGCAATAAATAATACTAAAGGCATGACATGGTGGCATTTATTACATGCTAGCCTTAGTATTTATATACAGCGTAATTGGTCAGCTACGGAGATATTGGCAAAATACAATGAAATCAGCTCATAACAAGGCCAGTCAATCGGACTCCGTAAGCTATACAGGGAAAGTATGCAATCCAACTCAAATTATATTAGCCCTTTTTTCCGTATACTTACTGCAATATTGTTTTGTTTGTCTTCTTACGGATTGCTTCAATTCACTCTATTTATATTTGAGTGCTCAACCTTTGAGTGGTTGTTAATTTTAATGTTATTGTTTGGTGTTATATTTTGTATAGTGTTTATGGTTATTACTTTTTTCTTAACCATCAATGGTAAGCTTCCAGTAAAAGTGTTTAAAAAATTAAACTGATTACTGTGCTTGTGTATAGCTAACAGTCATTAAACAGGGACAAAAAACAGTTGGCTGTTTTCGTTCCTCAACATTTTAGCCAACAATTTTTCGCCCATTAATGAGGCGTTACCACATATCAGGTCGCCATACTTTACCTAATGGAAGTCGTTGCTTTCAGAGTTTCAGCTCTAAATGATTTCTGTCCAATTTTGAGTCAGAGAGGTCTACGCTGAGTCATTTTTGCCCCTTTATTGGTTACAATCTATATGCGAAATTGAACGCATATGAGCCTGTTGAGCTACTTTTACTGAACAATAAGTGGCAGTCATTGATTACTTTCGATTAAACCTCAATATCAATGCTCATTTTGCAATTTTTAATGCTCGTTTATCCAACACCATTCTGCTAGAGTTCTTACAAATCAATAGCTTTATTTTAGTAAACCTTAAATAATAGGTTTATTTAATGTGCATTAGCGTTTTGCCAAATAAACGAGCATGCGCACTATACAAATGTTAGATTTTTCGGGCATCGGATGAAAGTTACAGACCAAGATTTAGAAAAACTATTTAGAAAGGCAAATAGCCCTGAATTATCGGAAAGTGAATATAAATCCGCAAAGGCTAATTTATTAAGTATAAAATCAGAAACAAGGCTAGGTGAAAGTAAAAAGTATGGTGCAAGAATAGACGCTGCCCTTATAGCGCTTGAACATCATAGGCCAGTTAAAATTGAATGGTATCAAAAACCATTTGGCTTAATCCTTATTGGTGGTTTAGGTGGTGTTTTTACTTATGGTATTTTGTTGAGTTTAGGCTGGGTTTCTATGCCAAACTAGCAAAAATATAACAAGTCAACGGGACAATTTGAGCTGGCTCTCGTCGCTTCGCGCCTAATTTTAGCCAGCTTAAAAGTTGCCCTGCTTGGGGCGTAAGGCTTACATTGGAGTTGCTTTTGATCACCGAAACAAAATATAGGTTACTTGTTCAAGAAGGGCATTTGACTATGTCTAGTTTGGTTGGGGGGCTTAACTCTTTACGGAAAGCTAATATTGATGACATTCACCGAGGACTTTTCTATTCCGGGCTTTTTGAACTTGCTACAGGTTTTGAAAGGCTAATGAAGATTGTTGTTTTGCTTGAACACAAAATTTCAAACAACTTAGAAAATCCAACGAACAAACAGCTGAGAAGTTTTGGTCACAATATATGTGAGCTTTATAATACTTGTGGAGAGCTAGCAAAGAAGCATCGAGTTCATATTGAAATGATCCCAAACGATGTTCAAAATGACATGCTACTTGTGCTATCTGACTTTGCTAAAGGCTCAAGATATTACAACTTAGATGAGCTTACTTCCCAAAATAATAATAAAGATCCTATAGGGCAGTGGTTATCTGTAATTCAGTATCATATTTGGGGGTTAAGAAGTGACGTGAGAGAAAAATTACAAGAAGATGCTCTTAAATATGGTGATGTAAGCCGCTGGTATCAAAACATCAACGGGGAATTGATTACAGGTATCGATTTTTATTATTTGTTCACAGCAACAGAAAAAGCCAGTTATCATGTGAGTTGGTCAATTATCTCACTATTGCGCCCCTTCTATTATCTTTTAAAAGCACAAACCCTAAAGTTGCATGAAATGCAAGACTGTCTACGTGAGAAGGTTCCTGAAGATGTGCCGCATATGTATGAGTTCTTCTCTTTTCTTCTTAAAAACAAAAGTAGTGTGTTAAGAAAGAAGCAGTGGGTTTGGGGAAAATAAGCCTAACAAGTTCTTCAAACGAATGTGAAAAGAGATAAAGGGATCGGAGCGAATTAGAAAAATTGAGATACTTTATCTCATCTTAGTCACTCACGATAGATCTGATACTCAAACTCATTTTTGTCCAATTTTGATTTATGGCTAGTAATTGACAGCTAGCTAATGCTGGCTTTCTTATCCCTCAAAACTATGTCCTTATATTTTGCCTACAACCCATAAAATCCAGCTAAATCTTCATTGTTACTCGCTAAATTTCTCCCTTACCAAAAATAATTTAAATTATTTTCATCAATTAGGTTTGCCTGAAGTACTAGGCCGAAATCATAGATTTTTTGCCAGTTCGAATAGCTACTGAAATAGTAAGTGAGGCAGGATTTTTTAAAGTTCTGTCTTTAGAAAGGCTTAGTATAAATAGGCTGATTTTGATTTTTTAATATGGAGTTATTTCCATAACCGCATTTAAATTATTTATTGATATAGTATGTATTTTCCTTAATTATATCATGTGCTTGATTGTTTTTGTAGACTGCCGGGATTAGGTTCGTTTTGCTACGCTACTTCTTTTGAAACGGAAAGCAGTGATGGCCAAAACTCAAATTAGTATCTCCGAAAAGACTATCAAAAAATTCAATGCTTGGAAGAAGGGCATAGTGCTTTCTGGTCAATACAAACCCTACCTTACAGTTCGAGACGTTAATAAAATTGGTCGAAGGCATTGGCTATTCTGCCCTAAGCAAAAGCGACAAGTTCATCTTCTGTCAGACGGAGAGTCTCGGGCTTACAAAAAACTCATATCAAAGCCCAGTACGGTAATTGTTGAAGAGCAGTTTGCTTTAGATATCGATGAAACTTTGGATATCGCAGTAGAGCTAAATCTTATCCACCCGCGTAACTGGAAAACAAACCTCGCCTACGTCATGACCACAGATTTTGTGGCAACTTATCGACGTAAAGACCAGAGCCTATACCGAGTTGCCTATACGTTTAAATACTGGGACCAAATCTATAAAGCGAGCGAAGATGGAGCAGTCGAAAAGATTAAAATGCGGACTTGGCAAAAGTTCGAGATAGAGCGTCAATATTGGTTGCGCAGAGGGGTTCAATACCGTGTGATTACTGAGCGTGATGCAACTAAGCCGGAAGCTTGGAATTTTGATTACTTTGAATTGGCACACGACTTAAAAACAACCCTGGGAGAGGTTGAGGCGTTTGGTATCGCTTTTATCGATAGTTGGGTTAACACTCCCCGAGCAGAGCTTCAGCAGCACTTTAAAACGTTAGAACAAAAACTGAACACACCATTTCAACGTGTTCAAAGCTTGTTTCAATATGCTTGTCTGTATCATTTCCTTCCTATTAAAACCGACCAATACATTCGAGTTTTTCGCCCTGTGGAGCTGTCTCTATGATTTACGTTGGTCAATATATCGTTGATGAAAAGCAAGGTCTTGCGCTGCGGGTATGCCACGTGAGTCATGCCTGTCAGCAAGCGGCTGTAGCTGATATGAACATAGCTGACATAGCAATTAATATTGCAAAGCCGGACATTTATTCCTTTGACGAGTTGCATACTTTGTTGAAGAAAAACTCTGCTTCGTCATCGCAGCATCAGCTTCCAGCAGAGATGTCATACAGTGATAAAGTGCTAATAGGCATGAATCGAGACAAATGGCTTGAAAAGCGGGACAAGAAGTTTGCTTTAATTGAGCCACTGACATCAGAAGCTTTGATTGCTCAATACTTATATCGTGGAGGGCTCTCAGAAGAGATTACAGCGCTTTTAACGTCAAACATGGATACCTTTCCTGAAATGGCTTGGACGACGCGTGGTGCCTATTACAATGCATTAAATCGCTATATTGTGTTCGGGTGCCAAGTTAATGCGTTATTACCTTTCAAAAATAAGAACATTGGCCGGAATTATCTAATCCCTGCGAGTCCAGGTGCCAATAACGTTAAGCGTGGCAGAGGAGGCGCTAATAACACCACTAGTCGCTCAAAAAGCATTGGTATAACGCAACTCCATAAGGCACAGCTCAGTAAAATTGTTGCGTATATGAAGTCTAAAGACGGTAAGAAATGGTTTCCAAAATTCACGTTCAAGAAGGCGATAGAGCTCTACCAATATCAATATGAAACATCGGTCGTAGAAAGAAATATTGAAAATACAACGCATGAAACCCGAATACCATTTGAGGAAACCCAGTCTCTTTCACAAGAACAAATCCGTTATCACCTGAAAAGCATCGTAGATAAGAAGCTCTATCTGCAAATACGTCATGGGCAAATATCGTATGAGAAAGACTTTGCTGATAGGCAAGGGGCTGCACATGATGGTGTTATTGGTGCAACTTATCGTTATGAAATTGATGCTACCGTGCTTGATTTGTATGTTCGTTACCCTTTCGACGTATCAGGGCAATACAGTATGGGGCGTCCGGTGTTGTATTTTGTCATTGATGTGTATTCCACAATGATTGTGGGCTTTTATTTAGGGTTTGATGGGCCTAATTGGGAAGGGGCATCTCAAGCTTTATTGAATGCCTGCTCTTGTAAAGTTACGTTCTCTGCACGCTATGGCGTTTCGATATCAGAAAGAGACTGGCCTGCTCATCATATTCCAGTTCAAGTTACCGTCGATAATGGCACGGAGCATCCCGATAAGATCATTTTGTCAGTACTACAGTCTGAACTTGGTATTCGAGGATATAACTTTACAGCTGTTTTTCGAGGCGATGCAAAGGGGACTGTCGAGAGCAAGTTCAATTGCATCAACAATGAATCAATCCATTTTACTGCTGGTGCTATTCCTGAAGCTGCACAACGTGGGGAACAGCATGCGTCAAACCGAGCTTTTTGGGATTACGACTCACTAATTGCTGAGATCATTCAATCAATCATTTTGCATAACAATACTGCTGACCGACTTCATCGCTTAGATATTAATGCCATTCGCACAAACATCGATATCACTCCAAACGCATTGTATTTACATAGCTTAAAGCAAGAGATGAACGGTGGGCGTGATGGCCGTTTAGAAGACCCTGGAAGACTTCGTTGGGCGTTTTTACCAGAGGAAGAAGCTACCGTTCGAGCTGATGGTATCTATTTTAAGGGCTTAGTTTATTACTCTGATTACGCTAAAAAGGCGGGTTGGTTTAGCAAAGCTAAGCATGATAAACCTTTCAAAATACCCATTAAACGCCCAAAAGATTGGACCTCCAATATCTGGCATAAGACTGATTCTAATCAATATGTCGCGTTTGACTTGAAAAATGTAAACGATGAGAGCCCCTTTGTTGGGCAACATTGGGAGCCTGTATTGCACTTGCTTGAACAGTTTAAAGATAAGCGACATAAAAACCGCCTAAATGCTAAAAAACTTAGAGTGTTTAAACAGCAGCTTACTGAGCAATTGAAGTTGATAAATGAAGAGCTACTCCAAGGTGTTAAGGAGAATACTCGGATCAGCATGCAGCCCAGAGTTAAGGAGCGACAAGCGCAGTTCAAAGCGATGCAGCAGTTGAAGCACGCGATTGAAGCGCAAGAAGCCTTAATGAACGGTAACAAGGATGACTCTTTTACTACAAACATTGGCCAGCTCGATGACTTAGACAATGAAATGTACGAATAGGAGTTTGTGATGATAATCAATGCTGAGTATCAAACCCATTTGGATGAAAATTTAAATAACAATCCATTGTGTGAAGCGATTCATATAGAGCTGAATCGAAAACGTTTTATTGAAAGATTGACCGTTATTCCTGTTATTCAACCTGACTTTTGGGAGTTGCCGGCTATTTATCAACAAACACAATTACGGCAATTAACCGAAATTCATATACCGGTCCCTCAGACTTGGGGGCTTTATAGCAAAATGATAAGTATGATTTTGTATGGCTACTTTCATCGAAATCCATTGTCAAAAGATATGCGCATGTTCAATGGACAGGTTGCTGACGCTATGCGAAAAGGTCAGGTTTTTACTCATGGTAATAGTGGTATTCACGGTCCTTCAACCGCTCCATCTGCTTTGGTGTACGGTGAATCAGGTTCGGGTAAAACAACTGCAATTCGAAGAATCTTGAGTCAGATCCCCCAAGCGATAAAACACACGCTATATCAGGGAGAGCATTTCAAGAAAACACAGCTTGTTTGGGTATCATTTGATTTACCTCCAAATGGTTCTCCGAAAGCAATGACTGCCAACTTTTTCAGGGCTGTTGATGCTGCGTTGGGAACGAAATACACCGCAGAGTGGAGCGACCATGGGAAGTTCTCTGTTGATAAGTTATTGGCGGCAATGCAAAACGTAGCATCTGCGCATTGCTTAGGGCTAGTACATATTGATGAGCTCCAATTTATGCTCGGATATAAAAAGATAAAAGACAGTCCGTCATTGCAAATTCTTGAAACGTTATTCAACAAAATAGGTATACCCATTATTCAGAGTTCGACACAACAAGGTGTTGAGCTGTTCGATACTTTAAAATCAAGTGATCACAGGCTTGGTCACGATCTTACTACGGTAAGGCGAATGCTTAATGATAGAGAGTTTAAATTCTCAACCCATTCACAACATTCTGAGTACTTTAACCAGTTATTCGATGTGTTATTTTTACCGAGTCTTGCTTATGGAGACTTACCTGATGACACCGCTGAATTTAAACGCGTATTTCATAAGTTAACTTGTGGCTTAACCGCTATCATGACTCGCCTTGCACATATGCATCACGAAACTCTGCAATCACTTTTGCAAAATCCCGATAAAGCTAAAAGCTACCATACAACCTTCGATATTCAATTGTTAAACCGAGTGTTCAAGAATCAGTTTCACTTGATAGAGCCTGCACTTATCTCGCTTAGAAATGAGCAAGGTGGGGGCTTAGAGAAACCTTCGAACAATAAGTCCAGTGTCGCTGAGATTTCCTCTCCATCTAATGACCATGCTACTAAGTCTGATGTAGCGCCTAAGGTGGTTTTACCAACAGTCGTTAAGTCAGCCGATGCACCTGTCGAGGGTATTGGCCATTTAGAACTAGATAAAAGCTTTGGGGCATTCCAATCAGGATTTGGAGCGGAGGATGAATAATGTCGAACTACCTGCTCCATTTGAAAACGAACATATATTCAGTGTGTTAGCTCGCTGGTTTGATACAACGGGCAGAAATGATTTTTTGATGACGTGTAAACGAGTGTCTAATAACTTAACAATACTCACTCCTGCGGCAATATGGCGACCATTGTATGCTGATTTGGCTAAGCATTATCAGGATACGATTGGCATACATAGAGTCATCTATGAACACACATTAGTACCGTATTACCTGACTTTCTTACCTACCGAGGTACAGGATAGGTTATTAGACAGTGGTGTAATTGAGCAAGCTAACCTCAAAGTGTTGCCTGGGCTACAAAATAATATTAAGGCTGCTCACCATTGGCGTTGGTGTAATGAATGTGCAAAAGAGGACTTTGATAAATATGGAATAACCTATTGGCATACTTATCACCAAATACCTACGATGTTGCGATGCTATAAGCATCAAGTCCCCTTAATATCTTCTTGTCAGCATTGTGATTTTCAATATTTGTTTTTTCAGCGGCATTGGCTGCCGCCTGAAAATGGTCGGTGTTTGGAGTGCGAAGAAGCAATTACACCTCCGGTAGTTTTGACATCGCCAACATCTCATTGGCTTGATGCGGTCAGCATTAGGTTGCAGGGGCTGCAATCGGAGTTGAGTTTTGAGAGTTTGACTGAGTTAATGAAGAGTAAGATTGGTTATCAGTCATTGCCAAGTAATACCAGCTTGGCTTTACGTAAAGAGGTGGGTGAAATACAGCTCAAGTTTGTTCAAAGCATCGAAGATAGTCTCTTTCCTGCATATTTTAATCGTGAACGAGAGGCGGTTTTTAAGCAAGGGCAGAAACTACTTAACATCGTCACTACGGTTTACAGGGGGTCACAGGTGCCTCCTATTAGTTTGTTATTAATGCTCAAGTCTCTTGAGCTGGAGCATGAGCTAACAAAACGAGTCGTGGAATAGACTAATGATAGAGTCTAGCCAAATACAGTATTGCCCTGAAGTGTTTGCTGACGAGACGCTATACAGTTGGCTGTCTCGCTGGGTGTACAGTACTCCGTCGCCAAGCATAAACCTCATACTTGAGCGTATGCTCGGTTCACACAGTAAGCAACTAGATTCATTATTTCCGAGCTATGTAGTGGCTCTGGCACAGCAAGCGTCGATTAGTGAAGCAATACTTATCAATGCACATACTCTGGTGCCCTATTTTAGACATTTCTGTAATGAGAGTTTGTATTGTTCAACGCTCAAGGATATGCATTCCGGCGAGACTCAATCTACACACTCAAAAATGTCATTAATAGCCGGTCGGATAAAGGAGAGCCGCTACTTAAATTTTTGCCCTGGATGTGTTGAGGACGACATTAATCAATGGGGTATCGCATATTGGCATGTTGCCCATCAGTTGCCTGGCTTATCTTCATGCGTTACGCATGGTCTTAATTTAAAGGGAGTTAAAAAGTACCGCAGAGGCCTATTAAGGCCACCTCAAACCGTTGTGAAAGAGGATTTGATTTGTGCCAGCCCAAGGGCTTTAAAGTTGGCCCAGTTGAGTATTGAGCTTCTTTCATTCGAACCACCACTATTCGAGGGAGAAGTCATGGCGATGATATATCGCCACCGGCTATTAGAAATGGGGCTGGCATCAGAAAGGTTGAATATACATCAAGCCGAACTGCGTGTTTCTTTAAAAGAATACTGGGGGTTGGTGCTTCAGGAAGAGACCATTGCTCATATTTTTGAGCTAGGAGGTGGCCATACCTATCCTACTTGTTTGTTCTATCAAGCAAGTGCTCACCACCATCCTTTAAAGCACCTACTAATGATAGGAATGATATTTGAATCAATAGGAGAGCTAGTTCATTTCCACAAAAGCATTATCAGTAATCAAGCCATGAGCAATAAAGTTCACCGAAATAAAATTGATAAGCAAGTGAAGATGGAGCTTGCACTAGCAGCGCTTAAAGCTGGCAGTAGTTTACGTCAATCATGCAACGCAAGTGGTTTAAGTATTGGGAAAGTGAAGCAAATAGCTGTTAGTCATAACGTTAGTATTCAGCGCCGTGAACAAAAGCTGTTTGCAATGGAGCGAGAGCTTATCTTGCAAGACCTTAAAAGGCTCAAATCAACACAAGAGATTGCCATTTTAATGAATTGCTCAGTGGGAGCGGTAGAGCAAATTTTATCGCAGCATCCTACAGTGGTAGAACATCGAAGAAAGGAGCGGTTTATGCGTAAATGTCACTTTCATCGAGCCAACTTAATTGTCGCTATGCGTAAACAACCTCATTGTACTCGAAGTTCATTACAGCAAGCTGTGCGAACCGACTACACATGGTTGTTTAGGTACGACAAGGCTTGGCTTTATCGAGTATTACCAGCCAAGCAACCAGCAAAATATTGGGGGAGAAAATAGGTGCTGAATAAAACTGAATTGAAGCGACATATTCAGACTTTATCTGCTGATGTAGATACAGATAAAGGATGCGAAGCCTCTGAGCTAAACCAGAGAGTTGATGATGCTTTTTATTACTTCTGTGGTAAGCGAATCGTAGTGGTTCAGGAGTGGTTTTGGATAGGCTTTGAGTCAAGTGGAACGCGTAAAAATGGGCTTAGTGTTGAAGCTATGCTATTCGCTGAAAACATTATAAGTGCTTCTCCAAGTATTCAAGACGACTGGATACTATCTTCAGCGCTAGAGCAGTATGTTCACCCTGGCTTATTTGTCACGGCGAGTACATGTTACGTACTGTCAGGTAAAGGCTTGAGAGGGACTGTCGAACGTTCAATTGCTCTGCGTTGGCTGAATATTACTAACAATTTTTAAAGGTGTAGAGGAAGATAAAATGAAGCTTGAAATACATGGTGATGAGTCCTTCACTGGCGTCATCGATGACAACAAAGGAGTTGCTGTTTATGTTAGAAAAACAGCGGGGAAACAGTTTGAGATAAGAGGCTGCCGCTTAGTCAATTTTGACGTAATAAGTCGTGTTAGTGCAGACTCAGAAAGTGAATTAAATAAGCGATTAGATGCGGTGATTAAAGACTATATCGCTCAGTTTGAGGCTGTTATCCCTAAAGCGGTCTTAGATATGCTGGAAGATGTTTTCAATGATGACGATGCTTGTATAGAAGCGTGGTTAAATAAGCCCAAAAGACCATTGGGCGGTGCAACACCTAGAGCATTGTTGAGAACCAAAGACGGGGTAGATACCGTCATTGGTATGTTAGAACGTATGAAAACAGGGGATTTCTCTTAAGTTATGATGCATATTTTATTTCTATGCACGGCAAATGTGCATCGCTCAAGAACAGCAGAAGATTACTTTAGTGCTCGCAATACTAGAGATGAATTTAAATCCGCAGGACTTAGTGAAAAGTATTGTGCTAAGAACAATAGTACGCTCTGCACTATAGCGCTCTTGAATTGGGCTGATAGAGTTTTTGTCATGGAAGCTGCACATGTAGAAGTTATCTCCGAATACGCAGGTAAGAGTTTTTTAGATAAAGTTGAAGTGCTTAATATTGAAGATGTGTACCAATACATGCAGCCTGAACTAGTCAAAATATTATCGACGAATCATAGGCTTGCTGGTTTTAATTGAGCCGTGTTCGGTAGGTTTATTGGATGATTCAACGGTTATTTATCGTGGAGTTGACAGTATTGTATTTATCTATTAAATTGAAAATTCATATATTTCACGGCTCATGCGGGCCTGATAGTTGTATTAATGACGGGATCCAATACAGGACAATGTCAGGGCCGGCAGCCCTTACAACTCGATACATGCAAGCAGCAGTATAGTGATATTAAATTGGGGATTAAGCAGTAACGCTAATCCGGTTCGTATTCAGTAGGCCACTGGCTGACATACGGCATCAATTTTATATTGGATACTGCTATGCCTATAAAAAATGCCACTCCTCCATCAAGTGCGATAAAACATTACAAAAGCCTTTCTTATGAAACTCTCGCCGCAAGTTGGCTTCTCAACGATGGTTGGGACGTCTTTATGCCTATGATTGACCATGGTCAAAAGACCGATATTGTCATTTCTGACGGCCCCTATTTTTATCGAATACAGATCAAGTCGGTTGAAACTAATGACGAATGTATTGAAGTTGAAAACAAGTGGGGCGATGTAAAAATCGATTACGTGATCTATTTTTCTAGGGTAGGAAGCTGGGGCTATATCACTCGCCCGTTTACTCAAAAAAAGCGTAGACTGAATGCTCCAGGGCACATTCGATTTCATCAGCATTCCAAGAACTTTGTGAAGGCTTTTCAGCTTATTTAGTACTCTCAGAAAACGATGAAAGCCGTTGACCCTTAGATAGAGTTAACGGCTTACTTTGATGCATTGGAAATGCTATTGAACCATTAGTCATGATTTTTAATCGGACGACATGACGTAGCTATGTAGCCTGGTGCAATTTTCATTGACTCTACTTCTGCCAATTCATGACGATTTAATAACGCAAACTGAAAAAAGTATGGGTCAAGGCAAGCGTCTTGAGAAGAATCAACTCCCCATTCTGCTAGCAACAATCCCGCTAGTGCTGCTGATGTATTGATGTTTACCACATGCTTATCTGTTAAGCCTAGATCTAACCGTAACGCTTCAGGATGAGGATGTTTAGGGTGCGGACCTAGTGTTAGGCAAACTTGGTGTGTCCATTGGACATCATCGTTTGCATTGCAATTAACAGAATGTTCATTATTAATATCGGATGATTTAACCCTTGAGAGTTTGAATGTCTTAAATTCTTTGCTCTCACAAAACTGCGCTCGAAAATACCATTTCTTCTTACTTTCAAATATAGCATGTGGTAGCACCGTCTCTTTGATTTTTGAGCCGCTAGATGGGATGTACTCAATTTCTAGTGCTCGCTTAGCAATGATCGCACGGCAAAGTTGTGCTGCAATTTCTATTGGAGTAGTGGGTTTTATTATTGGTGCTGTCTGAGGGCTGATAACACTAAGGTTTGTTGATTCAATTCGCTCTCCATAAGCTAGTGTGCGTAGCGCACTCTCTGCATCATGCTCGAATGCTGGTACAAAATCATCAGTGATTAAATAGCTCTTTTTACCAATATCGTACTGAATATTGCTTGGATAGAGTTCTCGATATTCAGTCAGCGTACGTGACGCCGTAGCTATCGCTATGTTTGCTATATCCATTAGTTGCTGGCGTTGGACCTTTCCCGTAAACATCAAAAGAAAATCAATGAGTTTTAGCTTATTCATATAAATTAACGCTATCAAAATGATACTTAGAATCATTATAAACTGTATATAAAACCTCTAGCAAATCTTTTTATTCGCTTTATAATTGAGCATATCTAGGGTGAGTATTAAGTTTAAAAAGGATTTTTACATGAAACTTAGTGGTTTACGTAAGTCTATGCGTGATATTGATATGCAAGTGCCGATCGACCTTTCTAAGTTTAAGCGTTCTTTAGAACTTCTATCGTTAGGAAGGCATCTCAAGCCAGAAGATATTGTTGCTAGAAAGATTTCAGGGCAGAAATATTTGGTGATGTCTTTAGATTATCAATTAAAAGCAGAGCTTGAGTTTTTGCTTGCAGAGCCCGTGAACAATCGAGTAGGAGCTGCTAGGCAAAATAGGAGTCATAAATGTAAAGTTGAGGGCTCTCTGTTGGTGCTTAGAAGAGGAACAGGCTACCCGCAGGTGGTGATGTTTGAAGGAACTGGCAGACATACTTATCCAGGCTCATTGGGTAAAACGGCTTTATTGATCGAGAATCGACAAAACTTTATTTCTATTGAAAAAACTGACTTGTTCTTAACTCAGTTTGTGAGTCAGTTTACTGATGAATTTGCAGAATTAACGATAATTTTTGCTGAAGGGAATGAGATTAGCAACTCCCTTCATAAAGATTTTTTAAATCATTTTGAGCACATTAATCTTTTCTTGGACCTAGATGTTGGAGGTCTAACGATAGCTGCAAATCTATTAAAGCTTTTACCTGAACAGTCCTTTTCGTTTCTACTTCCTGATGATATCGGAAGGCGTCTTGATGATGTTGTTGAAGTGACTTCACCGGTCAAAGTCGAAGAGGCAATCAAAATCGGCTTAACCATACCTTTATTAGCTCCAGCAGCGAAAATAATAAAGGATTATCGTAAAACCTTAGAGCAGGAGAGTTATCTGTATGTCAAATAATCTTGATTGTGGGCTACTAACTGAAGAGTACATTCTAAAGCGAATGGTTTATGTGAACTCTGCAAGTCATGGTTATTCAGAAATTCTACTAGATCATCACTTAGCAATGTTTGGGGACAATAATGCAGGTAAAACAGCAAGTTTAGCGGGAACCAAACTACTGCTTTTCCCGGAAGTAGATTTTAGAAATTGTGGCAACAAGTTCCGGTTCGAGGGGAAGAATGGAAAGTACTCAATGGAAGAGTCATATGATTTCTATTTTCCTGATCACAAATCTTTTATAGCGCTGGAAGTGGAAAACCCTGAAGGGATGTTCTGCATGGTGCTCTATAAAATGGGAAATTATCGTTACGGTCGATTCTTTGTTCCTCTTGCTTATGATGAAATTCGCCATGTTTTTTGGGATGAAGAGGAAAGCGACTTCGCTACAGAACTAAGCATTAAATCTGTCCAAAAGTTTGTTAAGCAAAGCGATGGGATTCAGGAGAACAGTGCGAAGAATATTGTGTATTTAATGTATGACAGTATCCGTGGAGGCCTAAGGGATAAGCGTTTTTGTGTATTACCACTGAAGGATGCTCGACCCGACTCAATTGAAGCATTCCGTAATATTTACCAATTGGCATTTGATACCAGCGATTCTGAAACTAAGTCACTTCCTAAGGCTATTGCCACTCTTTTAGAGATGGGACGTGGACGAGATGAAGAGCGATTGGATGCTAATTTAAGCAAGCTTTCCGAAGAACACAGTCAACTCGTTCAGAAAGAAGGATGGCTTCAGTCCATAGCTAACGAATATCCTACTTTCCAGCGGATAACGGATAATTTTGGTGATGTGAAGAGTAAAGTTAAGTTGTATTCTGAGCTCTATTCTTCGGCCCTAAGAACCGTTGCGACAGCAAAGCAGGCGTACCTCATTGAGAGTGAGGAACATGGCAAAACAGCTGCTCCGTTGAAGCGAAAAGTTCAAGAGTTGCAGCTAACTATGAATACTTTACTGGGCTCTGTTAATAAGGATAGCAGTCAACTTGAATATCGAGAAAAGCAGTTAAAACGCGACAATACAAAATTAGCCAAAACGAAACAGAAGATTGGTGCATATGGCTCAACGAATGTTGAGGATATTACTTCAAATTTAGCTGATTATCTCCGTGAGATTGAATCCAAACTCGAACAATATAAAGCCGAAAATGGCGTTCGCGACCATTTACAACGGCTGATTTCTGAAAAAAACAAATTACGTATAATGCTGAGCCGGAATTTAACATTCGTTAAAGAAACTGAAAAATCTACTCTTCATCAGCTCCTAGATGACACTAGCTCCAGTCTACTCAGCTCACTAAACAAGGGGTTAAGCCAAGTATTAGCCCCTGTAACTGAGGAACAGAGAATTCGGATTTTAAAGTTTTCAGAATTACTTGGAAAAACTGATAGTGGAAAACTTACGCTTTTAGGTGAGGATATTCCGGATTGCAAATACACTACCTATGATCTAAATGACATTGTTCAAACGGTGAAAATACAAATTGAAGATGGCAGTGCTGAACTTAATAAGCTTGAAAAAGAGATCTCTGTTTGTAGTCAAGCTATGCGAAGTGGCGATAATGAAAAGCTTATTGCAGAAGCTGAAAAAGATCGAAAGATGACGGCTCAAGATATCGAAGATATATCAGGAATGGCGTCTCTAGAGTCAAGTATACGTATTGAGAGTGATGCGATTCAAAAAGCCCGGGAAAAGCTACAAAGTGATAATATTTCACTAGAAGGGCTTAAAAACAAGCACGCAGAAATCTCATCAGTTCTAGGAGTTGCAGAGCATCAACAGCAATTATTAGTAGACCAACAACGAATTATTAAAAGCGTTGATGAGTCTCTGAAAACCGCTCTTTCGCTATTTAAACCTGTGAAGGATGAGAATTTGGAACTTCAAAAAATTGACTTAACAGAGCAACTACCAATTCAGCTAGTTAATGCAGCGACTGAAGTGAGTAAGTTGAAAACGAGTTTTTCCCTGTTAATGCATAAGCTTCTGACTAAAGTTCCTCTCCCTAACGTGGAGCAGCACAAAGATTATCTTGGTTTTAGTGAGCTATCTGAAGTCGTAATGGCTTATGAGCACCAGTATGCCACTCTTGACTATGATTTGAATCAGCATCGAAATGAAATACGCTCACATAATCAACTTGTAAGTAATCAACTCAATGAGTTAAAAGAAGCTAAGCGTTTTCTATCTGACTTTATTAGTGAAATTAACAGTGAGTTGAATGAAAAGCATGTTTCTAACTTATCAGAGATAAAGCTGAATCTCTCGATTGATAATCGCTTTAAGTCGCTTCTAGCAACGCTCGAAAAACATGATATTGAAGATGACACGCTGCTTGAAGCTGATTTCTACGTATCACTAGCAAAATTTGTTGAATCGTACTTCAACAAGAAGACTCGACGCTTGAAGATGCATGACATTATTTCGTCGATCAATTATCACTATACGCTGAAAGAAACTGGCGAAACTGTAACAAAAAGTCAGTCAGGAGGTACTACAAGTACAATTACTGCCTTTGTTCTCTCTGTGTTGTTAAGGCGTCTCATCCCCCCATATGTAACTCTAAAAATGCCCATTATTGTAGATGAAATCAGTACTTTAGATTTCAAGAATACTGATTCTACGATAAAGCAGATTAGTGATCATGGTTTTTCTATATTCTGTGCTACACCAAGCTTCTCAGGCTACATAAGCCGAAAGGTTGGGCGTTGGGTGATGATAGATAGGAAGCGTGTAGATAAACCCATCGTTAGCAAATGTCATATGAATATCCTACCTCACCATATAGAGGGGTTTGGGGAGTGCGAGCATGAGACTTAATCGAGATGTTTTGATTAGTGGGATTGTGAAGCATCAGAGCTGCTTTTTTAAGCTTCTGGATTATATCGATTCGAATGATGGAGCTTTGGAATTTCCCGAATACTTGTATATCAAAATCTATAACAATGAGATCTGTGCAGGGGATGATGCCAATACGCAGATGCATCTCTCTTTGCAATCACTAATCGAGAATGGGGTCTTCATTCATAATGACAAGCATACAGGGATGGTTGCTGTAGAGCGTGTAATTGTTGATTTGCTGCGGTTTCTTGATGTTAAACGGGCGAAGGAGCTTACACATTTTGATTTTGAGCAATTAAGGAAACGAACTGTCGAAATCGGGCAGGAAATACAGTCATCGGATTCGAAAACTCAAGATTACCATGATGCCATGCGTTCTTATAACGAGCTGCTCAGTGAAATTCATTCGAAGATTAAAGAAAGTGTAGCAGGGCTAACTGCTCAGGTTGATTCGGTTGCAAAAGACTACAAAGTTTATGATTCAGGCAGTTCAGAGGTATCACTGTTTGAGCTTTATGAAAGAGTAACAACGCTTTACAAACGTTACGTTATACCATGTTATGAGTTCATTAATCCAAATATGGAAATGGTTCAGACAAAGTCTTTTTCTAGGGCAGTTGAAGAACTCGTCGATTTTCATGGTGAAAATGGAACAAGGCGTTTTGATATTGCAAATGCTATGCAGTACCGAAGAACAGCAATTACCAGTTACTACAAAGATATTTCTTATTTAGTTAAAAAGCTTGAGCAGTTTTCAAATCACTTAGAGCGAGATAGGAATCAGTTCTTAGCAATTGAAGCTGCTTATAGTGAGTTGATGGAAAACGTTGCTTTATTGCGTCATGGTAAACAAAGAAACAAGTACCTTACTAGAAATGCTGATGTTTTTACGAGGTTTTCAAGCCTAGATGGTTTGAGTGACCGTCGTTCGAGTTACTCATCAAGACTGGCCTGGAATGCCGAACTGACAAAGCTTCGCTTTAAGGAGTACCTTTCTACTATAAATAGCGAAAAAGCCTCCCCAGCCAGAGAGAAGAAGTTAGTTCCGCTTCCTGTAGAAATGAAGCTGGATCAAGAGCGCCAAATTTTGATTTCTAAAATGCTCTATCTGACTCAATGGCCCAATCACCTTACTGATATACATAAATATTTGGGTAGAATTCTTTATGAATCACTGGAGGATTTCACTTTAGCCGACCTTTTATATGGTTTGGAGGAAGTATTCCCAATGTTTGATGAAAATACGTTGCGACCCACTTATGAAAAGAAACGTCTGACTGATAACCAATATTATTTTGATTACATAGCGCTGGAGCTGTGCAAGGAGGAACGCTTATGTACGATTCAAGCTTGAGCACTTTGATTTTCCATGAGCTGATGAATGGAAAAGTGATTAATAGGACTGTACTGAATAATAGTGGGGAGTTTACGGCGAATCCTCTTTTTAAAGAAGTTATGGAGAATCTAAAAGACTACCGGACACAATACGAAATGAGTGGCTGTGAGTTTATTGATGAGTCAGAGTTCATTTTTATTCGAGATCGAGCAAGCAGCCGAGATGATCTAAAAACAGATATCACCATGAAAGCTTGTATCTTGCTTCTTATCCTTGGTAAGTACATAAATGAGAATAACTATAGGTTATCAAAACTAACTGAACCTTCTGGAGGGATTACTAGAGCTGACATTGAGGCAATACAAGAGGAAGAAGACACAGTTGAGTTGATTGAGAAAGCTAAACTTAAAAGCGATTTGCATGCTGAGATAAAGAATGTCTTAGTTAATCGTAATATTATGCTTGAGAAGCCTAGTGAAGAAAGCTACATTTTGTCTGATGCTGGACGTGCTTTTTTTACTGAAGTTATTGAAAGTTACGTATAGGTAAAGTATCCACACTTTGTGTGTCGCAGTCACAAACTTAATTCTGGGGCGAGAAAGGTGAAAATCAAAGTTAATCGCCCAGTCACATTTTTTATTAAAGAACTGTCTAATTCTTGCTATTTAAAATCAACAACTTTAGTCACAATCTTAATTCGTAGGCATCAGCTGCTTGGTGTCAGTCGGGAATTAAGTTTGTGACTGGCTAATCAAAATATATAAGAAGGCGAATCATTTCTGATTCGCCTTTTTTATTAGGCTTGTCCCGTAAATTGATAAGTTGACGTTCCAGCTGAATTGCTTCTTGGACAAAAGCGCCTTAGAGTGATTGCAAAGCTTTTGTTACGCTATCGACAGTAAGTACATTGCTGTAAACCCTCGATGATGAGTCTTTGTTGCTGTAGAGCTGGACTTTACAGTTGCTATTGTCAAAGTCCATTTTTACACCCCAAACATCTCCCGAGTGAGGGCGATTATCCATTAATTCCTCTGAAATAAGGCTTTTGATGCCGGAGAGTGCTATCAGGATAAATTGGTCAGGAACCACTCGTACTAAAAGGTACGCATTTGTCGATAGACGGTCGAGATTGACTTTACGTAAATCAAACCAATAACCACCAGTGCTATTTTGAGCAACTGATGGTGATATGACGCTTATTGCCTCTTTGAAAAATACAGTAGTATTTGAGAACTGATCGAAACCATTATTTGTAAGCACTTGGATGTTATGGTGCCTTGTAGATTCAGGCATCGTTTCCCCCTTGTTCGAGCTGAGGCAGTGCCTCTTCATTTGGCACAAGACCTTGAAGTTGCCTTAGCTTAGATGTTGATATTTGGTATTGCCCATTACTTGGCAGAGGTTTCCCTGTGAAATGTTCGAAAACCCTAGCCCCAGAGCCATTATAGATTTCTTCGAAAGTACCGCTTTTGTCGATTTTTATGACGATCGCATGCTCAGGGCAACTGCGGAATGCGACGCGATTTGATTGAGTTGCTTTGATTTCTACTTTTAGACCATTTTCGCTAGTAGCATCAAAACCTTTGTTTGATGCCGTTTGAAGGCTTAGACCATAAGCGTCAGCTACTAAACACTCACCTATACTTCCCACCATATGGCCGTCTGGTGTGAAGTGTCTACCCGGAAACATCTTCTCTAATTTACTGACAGTGCTGTAAAGTTGTTTGATTAGTGACTGAAATCTAGCGTGATTCAATTCGACTTCCTTTCTTATTTTGACCTGTGGTGAACAGACATGACGTAAGTAGCGTCGATGTTTGGGATAAAAGCGACTTATCCACTAACCAATTTATGGGCAGAAATGGCTTAGACTTTTGAGTCTAGTTAACCTATATTTTTTTAGTAATAACAAGGCCATCCATTGTTAAATCTCAATGAGTAAGAAATTAATAACGGGATTTTTACAAGCGAATGATTGGCTTCTTCTTCCCTGAAAGGCGTTCTCTTATTGGATTAAGAGCTTGGCCTGCGTTTGTTTTTATTGGTTATGCATTACTCTATTTTTTCTTTTTATTGCAATGGGTTAGCGAACTTTTTCGTCCAAAAAGTTGATATAAAATTATTAAAAAATAGCGTGCTAGTTTTGGTGTTGCTAATTTATGCATCTACAACCATCCTCTTATAATTAGTCAGTAAATTTCAATATTTCTCTGACGGCATCTAAAAGGCTATAAGTTAACATCGCATGCGATGTTCTGGCTGCTGGGTGGTTGTACATCAAAACTGGTTTACCTGAAGTATTAGTAAAGTAGTTTACTCCGCGGCTAGTTGTCTTGATTTCATCTCTATTGATATCTAAAACATCCAGCATATGCCAACCTGTCCCTCCGCAGATGGTGATGTCGGCATCATAGAGATTGTACTGATGCCGTAGCTTTTCTTTATCTTCAATCACGGCTTGATCTAGTTCCCAATGAACTGTTGTCATGCCACCTGGTGATTTCTTTAAATTCATTGAACAAATGGATCGCAGCTGCTCTTTTCTATGCTTATCAGAAACATCTTCAAGCTCATGCCAATGAATGTTTTCATTTATTGCTCTTATTACCCTAGTCCAACGAACAACGTTATTCCAAGTGCTTCCTCTTGCTCCATCATAGAGGTATTTTCTTAAATCCCAGCCGCCACCATCTTCACCGTCATCATTCACTTCTTTGAGAATAAAACAAATTTTGATGCCTGACTTCAAGTAATCCTGTTCTGACACCACCCCATCTTTCACAAACCCTTTTCTTTGAGGTTCCCAAGATTCAAATAATTCTTTTTCTTTCTCTGCAATGCTCATATCAATCCTTTTCATGAATAAGTGGGGTCAGAGTAAACTTAATTTTTTATCTTTGAAAGGGTGTGTATTGCTAACGTTTTCGAATAGATGGTCGTCCTGTGTGAACTATTGCCATTTCGCTGCCAAGCTCCCAAAAACATGCTGCATCGATATGTGGGCAACGATATCTAACTTCGTAACTCCAGTAGCCATAATCATGGCAACCAGTACGAACTAAAAATACTCCATCTTTATCACGTCCAATCCAACATACGGTTGTCTTTTTCAATGTGCGAACATACATGCCTAAATAATATTCTGGAAACCCTTGTTCGAAATTGCTGACTATTGCGTTTACTGCTTTTTCGCTAACGCCTTCTTCAATTTCAAGCTCAGTTTCTGAATGTGCTATTGGGCTGAAAAATAAAAATAAAGTACATATGGTTCTTAACATCATGTAATCACATAATCCTTTAAGTGAAACAAGCGAATGATTGGCTTCTTCTTCCCTGAAAGGCGTTCTCTTATTGGATTAAGAGCTTGGCCTGCGTTTGTTTTTCGTTGGTTACAGATTACGCTATTGGGTCTGTTTATTGCAATGGTTTAGCGCACTGTTTTGTCCGAACAATTGATATAAAATCATTTAAAAGTAGGGTGTTACAGATTGTATCGTTAATCAGCCTTTGTAATAAGTGGCTTCAGTCTCTCAGAAATAACATGGCCACCCACTTTAAGTGGCTAAATTATCAACACTGTACTAGGCTTTGGTTATTGCTTAATAATCGGTGATAGATGATGGCCAGACCAAGAGAAACACTCGTGAGTTTAGAAGATACGCCTTACTACCACTGCTGTTCTAGAGTGGTGCGTAAAGCCTTTCTATGTGGTTTTGATGCAAGCTCTGGTGATAACTATGAGCATCGCCGTGAGTGGGTTGATTCTCGGATATTAGAGCTTGCGACGATTTTTGCCATTGATATTTGTGCTTATTCGGTGATGAGTAATCATTTACATGTGGTGCTAAAAGTGGATATTGATACCGCCAAAAACTGGTCTGATTTCGAGGTGCTTACCCAATGGCATAAAGGCTTTAAAGGCACATTGCTGACCAATAAGTTTGTTAAAGGTGAAGTGCTTAATGAGTTTGAGTTACAGGCTGTGAATGACTGTATTACTCAATACCGACTACGCTTGACTGATATCAGTTGGTTTATGCGTTCACTGTGTGAACCTATTGCCCGAATGGCCAATAAAGAAGATAACTGCACTGGTCGATTTTGGGAGGGGCGCTTTAAATCCCAAGCATTATTAGATGAAGCTGCAGTACTTGCGTGCATGGCCTATGTGGACTTAAACCCTATCCGCGCCAAGATGGCTACAGCCCCTGAAAGCTCCGATTACACCAGCATTCAGCGCCGGATCAACTCAGCCATGAAAGGTGAGCAACCCGCGGAGTTACTGCCTTTTGTGGGCAATGAACGTTTGGATATGCCTAATGGTTTGATGTTTAGCGTCAAAGATTACATTGTGCTGGTTGAAGATACAGGGCGGATTATTCGTGATGACAAACGCGGTGCCATAAGCGCGAGTAGCCAGGATATTCTCAATAGATTGAATATTCCTGCTGAAAACTGGTTAAAAATCACTACTGAGTTTGGTGCATTATTTAAAGGAGCTGTAGGGGCGTTACCTGCATTAACTGAATATTGTGAACATCTAGAGCGCAAGCGGCGACAAGGTGCAGCTAACTGTCAGCGATGGTTGTGCGCTTAATAAATCATTTCTTAATTTCAAGTAAAAGTATTCCCCACTTGATTGATATCAAGCTTTTCTGCTGGATTGAATTTAGTTTATGACTTAATTTTGGCGATTAATTATGAAATTTTCAGTCCTTTGGCAGGGTTCATCCCTTCAGTAAATGATTGTTGGTGTTAGCAACTTAAAATGAAAAGCGTTATGTTATAACTTCAAAATAATGGGTGGCTATGTATTTATTCACTTAAAATGAAAAGCGTTATGTTATAACTTCAAAATAATGGGTGGCTATGTATTTATTCGCTATTGGCAACCCAATCCTTTAATGCGTCAAATTTTATGGTTCGCTCCCCATAAGGTGTGCACTTAATTACCAACTCAATAGACGTAACACTTGGTTGGTAAACGCGTAATAAACGCATAGTGTCGTGGTACACACTTAACTCACACAATTTTATATCCGCAGTTATCAATGCAAAACCGGACAGAAAAAGTATCAGGTAACGTACCTTCTCAATAGGAGCATCAAAATGGAGTATATTAACTAAAATCATTCCCATCGAAAATACCGATAAAGAAAAACCAAAAACTAAAATAGGCAGATAAATAGCGTAAATCCAATCTGGCATCTTTGCATTTTCAATCACTGACATCACTTTGGTTATTTCTGTTTTGTCCACCCTGAGAACTTCCAAATGATAGGGTTAAAACCACAAGGGTTAATAAGGCATCTGCAATGCTGGATTGGACTGGCGAAGCCTACGTTCAATATTGATATCTCTGACTTCTAGTCCATGTGCAAAACAAAACTCAGTAGCATACTTATGATAAAAATCGGCTTTTTCATAAAAATCTGTTAGACCTGTAGCACGTATCATAATGATATATGCAAGTTCTTCTTGCTGATATTGAGAATATCGAGTAATCGGCTTAGCTGTTTTTTTAAGATGTAAGAAATCAGCAATATTGATAATGTTATCGTTTATATTTTGCATAAAATCTGTCTTTTGTAACTCTAAAAGTTAATAAAACTCAATACGATTATTTAACCTAATATCAATTGGCTATATGGCAACGCTAAGCTAGTTTTATTTAGCATTGCCATTCAATGAGTCTATATTAACCAATCACAAACCATTGCCCTTGGCGTTTTTCAAACACGATTCTTTCGGTTATGGTCTCGGGATCCCCTGAACTCATACCAAATAAGGAGAAAGATACCTCTGCAGAAACCTCACAGTCCACTGTTAACTCTGCATTGCCATCGAGATCAAACTTTTCACAATCCGATATATCCAAGTTGGCGAAGCTTGCATCCGCCATGCCCATAGTGGCTTGCGAAATAGCCTGCTTCATTGCTTGATGTGCAACCTCTGTTGGTGGAGTTTCTACCCCACATCCAACCAAAAATAGCGACATAGCCAGCACTAATGATTTAATCAGTAAATTTTGCTTCATAAGTAATACCATTATTCCTATTAAATGGACTTTTGATTCTCTAATTCATTTGCAAGCAATCGGTCATTATGCTCAATGACCAGATTGTTCACAGAGTACATTGCCCACCCCCACAGAATCATGGCAATTAATCCCGGAACAATTAAGAATGAAGTAATAACACATAGCGTGAACGTCACTAAGATGATCACTCCTTTCATGATCTGACCGGCGTACATATGTCCGGCACCCGGAAAACAAAAACTCAGTAAAATACCGACAATTTTATTTTTCATCTGGTTACGAATGCGTTCGTGTGAAATTGTATCTTGAATACTCATGCTCTTTACCTGTTAAAATTCGATAGCTACATAATGCAGATAATCATCCATTCCAACTAGTGACAAAGCGTGTTCAAATTTACGCAAAAATTTTTGAATATTTTTATGCTGCGACAATGCGCGACTTCTATACAAGCTCGTTAGTGGTATAGAATTGCAAAATTTGGCACGACAATCTGGTCATATCAGATTGACTCAAGCTTGTCATACATGGCGATAAAGTCCTTGCGGAACAAAGGTAGCCCATGTTTATCGGCTTGGATAACTTGCCACAGCTTGCTTGCCTCATTGCGTTTTCCTTGCTGCAGTAAACTTTCACCCAGCGCTAGGCGCATTAGCCTTGTATATTTGTATTTGTTGTTCGCTATTTTGTTGGCTAATAGCGCCTCAGAGCGAGCTCCCTGCCCACTGTGGGTCAATAGTCTGGCGTAAAAGATTACAGCATCATCCCATGCTGGTGCCATAGAATATCCCGCGGCAGTTACCGCATAGGGATCAAAAAATTCTGTGATTGGTATCGATATTAGCGTCTTTGCTAGCCCATCTGCCGTTTGCTTATGCCCTGTTACGGCTAATACATAAGTCAGATAGATATCGGCACCATTGTCTGTTTCCAAGGATAGATAGGTCTGCTTTATCTCGGGCAATTGTTCAGGTGTGAGGCTATTTGGCTCAATTGATAGCAGAAAATCGAACAAAGAAAAATGAGTTTGAGTAGGTATCCCTCTATTACTTCCTTGATTTGTTAACATTGGACTTAACAGCGCTTGGTAGTCTTGGAAATGACGTTTAAATTGATTCCAATCACGGTGCCATATCGCCAGTTCCATCTGCGTAGGGTACGTGCCAAACAAGCCCATATCGGTATGCTTAGCAATAAATTTAGCAGAGAAAGGCAGCATCAACGTAGCTTCTGCTTGGTGTAGATCGCCAATATAAAGATAAGCACTGGCCAGTGAATTAATGGCGGCTAACGTAGTAGCCATACTCTCGCTATAATTCTCGATGATCACCTGCTCCATTTTAGCAAGTTCACTTTGACTGGTATTAATATCTGATAGCGATACCTTGGCCAGTGGCTCGAAGGATAAACGAAATGGCGTCATCTTTAGCGCTGATTGGCTCAATGCATGTTTTTGAGCCGTATAATTTACAGTGAGTTCAACTTGATCTAAGTTGTACGCTACCATTTTAGCCAATTGCAGCGTCATATACTGATTGGCAATACTCGTTGAACTAGTGAGCCACTCTTGTGGTTGCTGGCTAATCCACAGTTTGTCTTGCTCGGTTAATATTGAAAAATCTGGGCGTACATGAGGCAAAGCAAAAATCTGGAATAATGCGTGCTTATCTTGCAATGGCAGGGCTCGCCATGCTTTTTCATCATGGCGTATCAAGCTAACCACCGAGGCCAAAGCATACTGAGCATATTCTGATGAGGTATTAGCCCCAATTCCCGCCGTTTGCAGCGCGCTGACGATCACCAATAGTGAGGCTATATCAGTGGTGATTTTCGGCTTATAGCGCATTAACAAGGTATTAGCCATATTCTGGCTAGGGCATATTTTGACCCTTTGGCTCTCACCTCCTTGCGTCTCAACTGATTCAGTATCAAAGCATTGTGACTTGGGCAAGTCTTGCCGCTGGAGGATTATTAATTCAAGAATATCGAGCCCTGCGCGCTGATAAGATGTTAACGCATCTAATGTCTCCTTTTGTTTTAATTGATCCAACAGTTCGGTAGCAGAATCAAGTTCGTTTAAAGATAATAATCCTTTGAGGTATATTTGTGCCGTCTCATAACGTGCTGATCCCGTCAGCTTATCTTGCTGCTGTTGCCAGCGCTTGGCCGCATAGATAAACACTTCGTCGAGCTTGGGGCTATTAAATGAATGACTAAGCTCTGGGCGAGTATAAAGCAAGATATCGGACAACTGCGCGATAACCTCTTGATTGGTTTTCTTCTCTGACAAAATGGCAAAATACTGCACAATAAAATTTATCGTGATGACTAGAAGTGACAGTGATAATGCGCCGGAGATCCCAGACATCACAGGGTTACGATATAGCGCTTTTTTAAACCGATAGCTTATGGCTGAGGAATAGGCCAAAACAGGGCGCTTTTGCTGCCAATTTTTAAAGTCATTTAAAAACTCATCGGCTTCTCTATATCGATACAAAGGATCGCTGTGGGTCGCCTTGGCTATCATAGCGGCGCTTTCTGCATTTATCTCAGGGATAAGCTGCAAAGACGCCGGACACTGGACATCGGTATCAAACCCATGACTTTCGGGTAAGTGCCCACTGAGAAGATAAAACAACAGCACGCCTAACGAGTAGACATCCGAGCGAGATTTGCACCAGATCCCAGACACTTGCTCCGGCGCGCTCCAGTGGCGAGAGAAGGCATGAATATAGTGTTGCTCGAGCGATGAGGTATTTTGCTCAAATTGACGGGCAAAACCAAGGTCAATGATTTTTACTTCACCTTGAGCATCAATCAAGATATTTTGCGGTTTCAGATCGCCATGATAAAGGCTACGGCTGTGTGCATGTGACATGCCCTCCAAAAGCTGTTCAAAAATCTGCAATCGTTGTTTATGCGAGGGGCAGTCTTGCTTTAGATGAGCATCGAGTTGCTTACCATCGACAAACTCGGTAATAAGACAAGGGTTCCTCTTTATATTACTTACACCATATAAACGACAGATGCGGGCATGATTCAAGGCTATTAAATTGCTCGATTCGCGAAAAAACAGGTTGTCGGTCTGTTCTTTGGCTAACCTCTCGACCTTGAGTACTTTAATGGCTGCGAAATGGGTGCAATTTTCGTCTGTAACCGCCGACTCAATCGTTTGCTCACCCAGAAATACTACGCCCGTGGCGCCAGCATCAGACAGTAAGCGAGTCAGGGTAAAACCCAATACCTCACAACCTAAATAGTTTTGCTCGGACACATCATCATTGATACAGAATAGCTTATGACCGTATTGAGTCACATCGGTGCAGTTCATGGCTAGCATGGCTGCAAGATCATTTGCTAGTCGTGAATTATGCTGATTAACCTCAGCCAATTTTACCTTTCGCTCATCGGCCGAGAGTTCAATCAGCTCAGCATAAATATCCGAGGCATCCATATTAAGCCAGCAGCATTCTAAGGTGGTCGGTCGCAAACTTAATTCGAGAATTGACAGTACGCTCGCTGATCTCAAGGACCTCGGCAATCTCCCGGTTACTACAAGCACTGAAGTGTTTATATTCAAAAGCTTGAGCTTCTTTTGGATGACGTTCTTTGAGTGATTTTAAGGCTGCTTGCAGATCGTGATTAAGCTGGAAATTAGGAGAGAAAGATTGTGTTTTACTGTTTTGCGATAGGTAATAATCGGCTTTGAGATGCTCTCTTGCTTGTTGATATTCATTTTTGGCAAACAGAAGATGCCACACAGAGCAACGAACATAATCGAGAAAATCTTTCCTCTGGCTTAATGGAGTTTCATCCTGGCGCCAGCGATTAAGTTTTAAAATCGCTTCATGGGTCAGTTCGGTAGTGCCTGCACTATGCAGAAGAGTTCTTGCTGGAGCGTGATAACGTCTAAGGTTTTCAACTATTCTATAGATATCATCATAGGCTGCGGTGAAAAAAGCATCAGATTGTAATTTGTTTCTGCTTTGCCATCCCTGCAACAATTCAGAATCATCCAATATTCTAACGGCGTTACTTATGTTCATAAAAACCTACCATTATATGGTTCAAATTATCACTTCCACTTTAGAGGTGCGGATGCATGGTATTAACTATCTATATGCTTATCAATCATTTCTATCGGGCAGTAATCACAATCTACAAAAATAATTAGTTTTAATTGGGATTGACCATTTAAGAAGGGCTGGGAGATAAGAACTGGGCGACTGCATGAGTGTGTGTTTTTTTATTTAGTATGTTCAATCCGAATACTAATCATTTTTGACCAATTTTAAAATGAAGATTTACTGAACAGAATAAGGATTTAAAGAGTAATATAACTTTTTAGAAAAACATTAGCGATCTAGCCACTGATTTATAGTTTAACGCACTATTTGCATATAATATCATTTGTAAATGTTCACTATCAAACAAGTTCTTAACTAGAAAATTATTATAAATTAGTTCGATAGGTTCTAAAATTGTGGCTAGTGTTCGTTAGTCACTAAAAATCAAAGCTTGGTGGGTAAGAACAGCAGTTAAAGTTTTATCCGTTCAACTAACCGTTAAATCATTGGTTAAAGATATCTTTCACAATTTTAATTGAAAAATGCTCATTGGTTTCCAGCCATATATCGTCTTATTCACAAACTTAATTGTGTTTTATTGGTTCTTAAGTCTCTGTTTTTATCTCTATATTTCACAACTTTAATTGAAGCTAGCAAATTGCTAAGGGATAAAAGCGACTTAGATTATTGTTCACTCTAAATCGTTTATGCCCCGAAATGTGTTTGAAATGGATATCTCTCGAGGTTTAGTCATTTGTATTTACCCTCAATAATCTAATATCACCTTCAATAGAGTGGCCAAATTCGCTATACCACTACATACTGGTTGAAGATATTGAACAATGCGGCCACCCACTCCAAGTGGCTGAATATCTAACGATCTCCTTTGCTTTCAATCAGTGGGTGCCGTTAAGGTGAGCGTAGGCTTAATCTCATCCCCCAACTTGAACATTCAAAAAAGCCCTAATCTTTGCAAGATCAGGGCTTATTGATTGAGTGACTACATAAACACAGAGCCAGTATTAACGCTAAAGATTAACCTGCTTTAGCTTGGATCCTGTATGCATGTAGTAAAGGCTCTGTATAACCAGAAGGTTGCGATTTACCTTTAAATATAAGGTCGCAAGCCGCTTTAAAGGCTATGCCGTCAAAATTAGGGGCCATATTAATGTACAGTGGATCGCCTGCATTTTGAGCATCTACCACAGCAGCCATTTTTTTCAGTGCCGCCATCACTTCTTCTTCACTGCATAAGCCATGTTCAAGCCAATTAGCTAAGTATTGCGACGAGATCCGCAAAGTCGCTCTGTCTTCCATTAAACCTACATTATTAATATCAGGCACTTTCGAGCAACCGACGCCTTGGTCAATCCAGCGCACCACATAGCCCAGTATGCCCTGAGCATTATTTTCTAGCTCAAAGGTAATTTGTTGCTGGGTTAATGTTGTCGTGTCATCAAGCAATGGAATCGTCAACAAGTCATCGATGCTAGCACGCTTACGATGCTTAAGTTGCTGTTGAACTTCCGCCACATTTATTTGATGATAATGGATAGAATGCAGTACGGCACCATTGGGCGATGGTACCCAAGCCGTGTTTGCCCCCGCTTTTGGGTGAGCCACTTTTTGTTCTAGCATGGCAGCCATTTCATCTGGCATCGGCCACATACCCTTACCAATCTGAGAGCGACCTTGTAAGCCACATTCAAGTCCAATATCGACATTCCAGTCTTCATAAGCCTTAATCCATTTTTGCTGCTTCATCACAGATTTGGGGACAAAGGCGCCCGCTAACATTGAGGTATGGAGTTCGTCACCGGTACGGTCAAGAAAGCCGGTATTAATAAAGACAACGCGCTGTTGCGCGACCCTGATACACTCTTTTAAGTTGAGTGTGGTTCTGTGCTCTTCATCCATAATGCCGACTTTAATGGTATTACGGGGGAGGTTGAGTGCATCTTCTATCTTGGTAAATAAGTCACAAGTAAATTGCACTTCTTCTGGGCCATGCATTTTAGGTTTGACAATATTCACCGATCCTTTGCGGCTATTACTGCGACCATTATTGTTACCTTTAAGGTCATGCATAGCGGCAAGCACAGTGATCATGCCATCCAATATTCCTTCTGGTACTTCATTGCCATGTTTATCTAGTACGGCATCAATCGTCATCAAGTGGCCAACATTACGTACAAAGAGTAAGCTTCTGCCGGGTAACGTTACGGTGTTAGCGTCTGTACTAGCATTAACATTAGCAGCGGTATAAACCCTATCATCATTAAGCTCTCTAAGGATTTGTTTACCATTTTTAGTCAGTGAGGCAGCTAAGTTACCTTGCATCAAACCTAACCAATTGCGATAAACTTCAACTTTGTCTTCAGCATCAACCGCAGCAACAGAGTCTTCGCAATCCATAATGGTGGTAACAGCGGCTTCAACTAACAAGTCTTTTACGCCAGCACTATCGCTGCTGCCAATAACACTGTCTGGATCAATTTGGATCTCAATATGCAAACCATTATTAACCAGCAAAATCGCACTGGGCGCATCTGCACTACCTTGGTAACCGACACACTTTTGTGCTTGGGTTAAGCTTGTGATTGTGCCATCAGTTAACTGCATACGTAGTTGGCCTGCATCAATATAATACCGCGTTACATCAGCATGGCTGCCTTGCACTAATGGGGCTGCGGTATCTAAGTGATGTTTTGCAAATGCGATAACTTTATTGCCCCTTATGGGGTTGTATTGTTTGGTCAGCTCGGCGCCGTCTTGTTGTGATATGGCATCAGTACCATATAGCGCATCATATAAACTGCCCCAACGTGCATTGGCGGCGTTAAGGGCAAAACGTGCATTTTTTACTGGCACAACTAATTGTGGCCCAGCTTGCGCTGCAATTTCATGATCGACATTTTCAGTGCTAATTTGAAAATCGTCACCCTCAGGCACTAGGTAGCCGATTTCGGATAGAAAAGCTTTGTATTGGTCTGGGTTAACGTCTTTAGCTGGGTGCTTTGTATGCCATTGATCAATTTGTTGCTGCAATTGCTGCCTTTTTTCTAACAAGGCCACATTAATGGGAGCAAATTCGGTAATGATGTCCTCAAATTTTGCCCAGAAAGTTGCTGAATCAATGCCTGTACCTGGACAAATGTCACTATCGACCAGTTGCCACAATGCTTGTGCTACTTGTAATCCACCTACTTGAATACGTGCTGTCATGTTTATCCCTACCTTTAATTCCTGTGCGCTGAACTTAAAAACCACTCAAATCTATTATTAATCGTTAATTCGCAGCAAGACTTTACTCTATATCAAATTAATCTTATTTATCCAATTTATACTTGTTATCACCAATATTCATCAAATCTATGGTAAATCACCCTTTTTTGGTTAATTTGCAACGTATCAGTAATTAAAAATCAAAATAACAACAAGATTAAACGTCGCCTCTATTTATTTCATCTGCCGTTTTAGTGATTAATTGGCGCATCCATTGATGTGCTGGATTATGTTGAAGCAAGGGGCTCCAAGCCATAGTTAATGCAATGGGTGGAATAATAAATGGCGGCGGAACAATACTCACCCGATCATTATTGTTGTGATGACGAGCCATCTTACTTGGTATGGTTGCGATCAAATCCTGTTGCTCAGCCAACAAACACGCGGCTTGGTAATGGCGAGTAAAAACCGTGATTTGCCGTTTTACGCCAATTCGAGTTAATGCTTCATCCACCCAACCTAAGCGCTGAACATCAGCAGGATCCATCCCTACACCAACGCCCATTCCGGTTTTACTCACCCACACGTGTTTGGCTTGCAAATAACTGTCTAAAGAAAACTTGTGTAAAACTGGATTCGTCTTACTAATCAAGCAGCTGAAGTCGTCATTCCACAAAACTTTCTGGTGAAATGATTGCGGAATAGTGTCGAATCGATTGATCACCATATCGACTCTTCCTTGTTCTACATCAGGGAAACTGACATCACTTGGGGTCATGATGTCTAAAATAATGTTGGGTGCTTGAGTCCGAAGTTTTGCAATTAGCGGAGGTAGTAAGGTCGCTTCAGCATAATCACTAGCCATGACTCGAAAGACTTTGTCACTTTCTTGTGGGTCAAATTTGGCGCGAGGCTGTACGGCTTTTTCTAGCCCGATAATCAAGGTACTGATTATGGGTTGCAACTCTTTAGCACGTTCTGTCGGCGTCATGCCCTGACTGGTGCGAATAAGTAAGGGATCATCAAACAAGGTTCTTAAGCGTTTTAGGCCGTTACTCATTGCAGGCTGGCTAATACCAAGTTGGTCAGCTGCTTTAGTTACATTTCTTTCACGTAGCAAAACATCTAAATAAACAAGGAGGTTCAAGTCGATACGAGATACATTCATAAGATGAATACCGAAAATAGTAAGTATAAATTAGACTTATTTAACCAAATCTAACTATTATTTTCAACGTAATCATTTGCCGCTAATCAATTTGTTAAAGGAATATACACATGACTAACTACAGAAGTAATATCGATGAAGCTGCTACCTTGATTAATTCAGAAGGTAGTGCATGGAATGCCATCAACCCAGAATCAGTCGCTCGTATGCGTCTACAGAATCGTTTCCAAACTGGGTTAGACATCGCAAAGTACACTGCTAAGATTATGCGTGAAGACATGGATAACTACGATAAAGATTCATCGCAGTACACTCAGTCTCTAGGTTGCTGGCATGGTTTTATTGGCCAACAAAAAATGATCTCTATTAAAAAGCATCTTTTAACCACCAAACGTCGTTACTTATACCTTTCGGGTTGGATGGTTGCAGCACTGCGCAGTGAGTTTGGTCCATTACCTGACCAATCAATGCATGAAAAGACCTCTGTCGCTGCGTTAATTAAAGAGCTATACACTTTTCTACGTCAAGCTGACGCACGTGAATTGGGTGGCCTGTTCAGCCAATTAGATAATGCCAGCGAGTCAGAAAAAGCGGCGATTCAAGACAAAATTAATAACTTCGAAACCCATGTTGTACCGATTATTGCTGATATTGACGCAGGTTTTGGTAACGAAGAAGCCACTTACTTGATGGCAAAGCAGATGATTGAAGCCGGTGCTTGTTGTATTCAATTAGAAAACCAAGTGTCTGATGTAAAACAGTGTGGCCACCAAGATGGTAAAGTGACCGTCCCCCATGTTGAATTTCTAGCGAAAATTAATGCGGTTCGTTATGCCTTTTTAGAATTGGGTATTGATGACGGTGTGATTGTTGCCCGTACCGATTCACTAGGTGCTGGTCTAACACAAAAAATTGCCGTAACCAATGAAGCTGGTGACTTAGGTGATAAATACAATAGTTTCCTTGAAGTGGAAGCGGTTGATGCAGCAACACTTAAAAATGGCGATGTGGTATTCCAACAAGCTGGAAAGTTGGTAAAACCTGCTCGTCTACCCAATGGCTTATTTAAGTTCCGTGCGGGTACGGGTGAAGAGCGTTGTGTACTTGATTGTATTACTTCACTGCAAAATGGTGCTGACTTACTGTGGATTGAAACTGAAAAGCCTCATGTATCTCAAATCGGCGGCATGGTTAACGAAATCCGTAAGGTGATACCTAACGCTAAACTTGTGTATAACAACTCACCATCGTTTAACTGGACACTTAACTTCCGTCAGCAAGTATTTGATTCAATGCAAGCAGCAGGACAAGACGTTTCAGCTTACAACCGCGATCAATTAATGAGTGTTGATTACGATACAACTGAGCTTGCTATTCAAGCTGATGAAAAAATTCGTACTTTCCAAGCTGATGCTGCACGTGAAGCGGGTATTTTCCATCACCTTATCACGCTACCAACTTATCATACCGCAGCACTATCAACTGATAACTTGGCTAAAGAGTACTTCGGTGACCAAGGCATGTTGGGTTATGTTGCTAATGTTCAACGTAAGGAAATCCGTCAAGGTATTGCCTGTGTTAAACACCAAAACATGGCAGGTTCTGATATGGGTGATGCACATAAAGAGTACTTCTCTGGTGACCAAGCGCTTAAAGCGTCAGGTAAAGACAACACAATGAACCAGTTTTAACGACTCGTTTTACAAACGATAGCAAGTGTTAAACTGGCTATCGTTTACACCAAAAAGCCTGAAGTATCGCTTCAGGCTTTTTTTATATTTTAATTTCCCGAACTAAATCACTTGGGTCTGTCTCTGAAAATAACATGGGCAGCCATGATTAATGGCTTGTTGCCGTTTCAGGGCTTAAGGCAATGTATTTATTTCTGCCACTGTTTTTCGCCATGTAACATGCATCATCTGCTCGTTTAATCAGTTTGTTAATATCTTCGTTTTTATCCCACTGGGCAATGCCGATTGAAAGGGTATTTACTCTGTCCAGTGATGCAATTTTGAGCGCTCTGCAATTTTCTAGGATACGGTTAGCCAATATGAACGAATCGGTTAACGATTGCCCTGTAAGGACAACGACAAACTCTTCTCCTCCAAAGCGAGAAATAATATCTTCAAGTCTAAGGGTCTTTTTAAGCATATTTGCTATCGCCACAAGTAGTATATCTCCGATATTATGCCCCCAATTATCATTAACCGATTTGAAAAAATCTAAATCAATAAAGAACAGGGTTACCTCCATGTTTTGTCGTTTGGCTAACGACAACTTGGGATTAATGATGTCAAAAAATGCTCGTCGGTTTAGCAAGGATGTCAGTGGGTCTTCACGTGCAATTCTTTCTATGTCTTTTTGGGCTTTAATAAGTTGCCGTTTTTCGCGACGAAGCTGAAAATTGAGTTGCGCCATTAGATTACTAAGACTGCTTATTTCTTCAATTAGCTTTTCATCTTTTAGCTCCAACATTTCAGCAATACAATAGAACGAGGACTCCATTTTACGAAACGAACATAAAAGCCCTTCACCTTTTGTGGTTTTAAGTAGTTGCGGATCTGAGTCAAGGTCTTTTATTTGTGTCACTCGAGGGGCACCGGCAAAAAAGTCATGCCAATTGTTTGTTTCAGATAGAAAAATAGCAAACAGTAAGTGAAAGCCCCGGTTGTGACTGATTAATGTGCCATCGTAAGCAAACTCAGCGATAGCCAATACGTGCGAATTTTCTGCGATATCTATTGCAAGTTCACTGGGGATATTCATTAAGCTAACCAGGTGTTGAGCTTTTGAATCGCTTCTTTGTAATCGCTGGTGATGAAATCGGCTTTAAGCACTTCTTGCGGTTCATGGAAAAAAGACAGCGCCTGACCGCCTACAATGGTTTTAATATGTGGGTATAAGGCGTCGATTTCTTGGAGGATCTCTCGAGCCTTTTTGATATTGTAAGGCATGGTAACGCTGATGATTACGGCTTTAGGTGACTCATTTGTAATATAATCAAGAATGGCATCTTTAGGTGCGTCGGCACCAAGATAGGTTGTATCCCATTCATTTGCTTCTAACGCTGTGGCAACCATCCATGAGCCAATTTGGTGTTGTTCAGATGCCGCGCAAGTTACCAATATCTTTGGTTTAGTTATTTCTGGAAGGTCTAGGTGCATTAGCAGCCCAGTGAGCACACGATTGGTAATGGCTGTGGCTAAATGTTCGGTGGATACTGATACGTCACCATTTTGCCAAAGCAAACCTATTTGATAGAGAGCGGGCTGAGCCTCGTTATTAAAAAAACGCTCAAAGTCTTCCCATGTAGCGACTTTATTGAATGCATAGCTGTAGGCGTTACGGTGATCACCTGTAATAATATAGTGGAGAAAGGGGTTATCCATTGCAATAAACTCTTCTTCTCGGTCGCCTTTTATTAGGCTACAGCACTCATCATGGGCCCTAAGCATCCAATCGTATATTTGCACTAATTGTGCAGCCTCAATTGGTGGAATTGTCTTTAAAATCAATTGCTGCCATTTTTCGAGTTCTTCTTTAAAGTAGAGAAATGGCACCCCTTGGGAGTGATAAGCTTGATAGACCCAGGGAAGTGCTTTCACTAAAGCGGTTCCATCACGGGATTCAATAACCTGGGAGATAAACCCAAGGTGGTTGCGGTGATTATTGATTAATAAGTCCAGCGAATTGCCATTTAAAAAACGACTTTGCTCGGGCTTTGAAATCCAGCGATTAATTTCTACCAGCATTTCTTCACCGAATTGACAATATGCATTAATGGCATTGTCAGTCACAGTGGCAAGTAGTGTATTGAGTTTTTGGCTATCCATAGTTAGTCCTCAATTGAACAGATACAAATTGAACTTATGCGCGAGGTTAAAAGTCGACAAAACCTAATGCTATTATAGTCATAATAAAGCTCATTGCTGGTTATCATTGAAGCAAAAGTAGTAAAAAATTAGGCAAGTTTAAGTGATGACTGTGCCTTTGTTTGAAATGCGTTGATGAGATAACTGAGGGCCTTTAGCGCTGTTGGTTAATGCTTCGACTTAGCAAGCACCTTGCTGACTTATAGGCTAACACTTGACCTTTAACCATTACTGCTAATTTACAGTTATCCCCCCATATTTAATTCAACAATAACTGATATTATTGGTTTTTTTCAATATTTAATTGTGGTTTATGTGATTTTTTAGAGTCAATTTAAGCGCTTATGGCTAAGCCATTTGTTACTGGCGCTTGACGCTGAAAGCTTGCCTTATGGCGGCTATTAACACCATAGGGCAAGATTTTATCGCTGAGGACTATTTATTTAGCACAAATTGATCAATTTGATTTTGGGCTAAGGCTTGATCCATGGTGCCCTTTAGCAGTTTGTACATCAAAATCGAGGCATCAATCTCAGTTTTACGGTTAGTTAAACTTTCAATATTCAGCCCTAATGGGATATTAAGCGGTATAACAGCAGCCAAAATTTGCAGCAGGTTACTGTGATTAATCTTAATTGACTCATACAGAGGATCTTCTGCCGACAAAATACGCTGGCTGGTAGCTTCGGGTACCGACACACCTAACCAGTTGATAAACTCCAGAGTTTTAGCACTGCCGCAAGGTGAAAATGTCAGGATGATGCGATTAGGCTTGATATTGTTTAACGCACATTCTTTGGCGTAGCTGGTTAACATATCAATGGTTGCTTGGGCGTTATACACCGCCTGAGTGATGTAGTATTCACAGCCTTGGTTTGATTTACCTAACAGGCGAATATGTTCATTTTTTTTACTTAAATGGCGCTCTGCAATGGCCACGCCACCCAGGTAGAACGCTTGAGAGTGCGCCGCTAATACGCGGTAAGCGTCATTTAATGGTAATGAACTTGCAACCTGAGTCGATGGCGATCCCACTAATACCAAGTCTCTGACATTATTTTGATACCAAGCGCGGGACAACCACTCACTAAAGCCCTGTTCATCAAGACCGGCAACGCTCTTATAAGCAATAACTGGCTTGCCTGACTTTTGATTGATTAGCTGAGCGTAAGTACCAGAATCATGAGTGGCTTTAAAGGGAAAAGGCCTTGGGGTATCAATGCGGCTGGTTTCATCCTGAATATCGTAGATGATCAAACCATCAAAGTTTATCTCATCAAGGCGAGCTAACAATTTATCAGCGATAATACTGACCGATTCAAAATCAGTATCGATTTTTGGTGGGGTTGTACCAATAAAATAGATCCCACGGTGATGATCGGATGAACGCTGTTTTAATGATTTTTTCATGTTTAGCCGTCTAGATGGATGTTATCTCCATTGTGTCTTAAATTTTGACCCTTGTTAAGGCCGAAAAAGGGTATTTTTTGAAATAATTAATAACCACTTAAATTAGTCGGCGATAAGTTTTAACTCAGATGATTTTATCTGTCTGTGGGTTTGAATATAGAGCAAGCAGAGTCACATTTTCCCTATTAGTTGTGGTTAATGTACTTGGCTGAGGAGGTGACTTTATTGAGTTATCGCTGCGCCGTTTAATGCCGCAATTCTGGCATCGGTTGATAAATTGATGAATTTAGGTGCGGCAGTAACCGCTAGAATGGCAAGAATAATGATAACGACTACGAGCTCAATTAAGGTAAAACCCTTATTATGGTTAAGCGCCATGGCTCAAAAATCCATTTATTCAGTTTATTATTTGGCAGCGATGTTATTTCAAATGGGCTGCTACCCCTACTTATCTATTTGAATAAAAGGTTTTTTATTTATAAGAGTTTAGTATTTTTGACCTCCCTTTAATTAGCCTGTGACATAGTGTCGCAGTTTGTTGGTTTTAAGTTGAAACCTGTTCTGGTTAATTTATAAATGTCCGCACAAATATTATAGGTTTGTCATAGGACTGTTTATGTACCGCTCTAAATTGATGATTTCTATCGCTGTCGCTTTAGGTTTTTTACCCACTTCCTTCGTTCAAGCCACTGAGGCTAATCCCACAGACACTCAGGCTGTTGAAACCACCCAAGAAAAAAAACACAAGCAGCACTGCGATAATAAAAGCTGTGATGACTACCTTGTGGTGACTGGGGAGTTAATGCGCGATCCTGCCAAAGTTGTCACCGATCCCAAAAAGCCCAGATTACCGCTGCCCGCTTATGACGGTGCAGGTTACTTAAAAACCATCCCCGGTTTTAGTATCGCCAGAAAAGGCGGCGCAGGTGGCGACCCTTCTTTAAGAGGCATGGGCGGTTCACGCATCAGTATTGTTGATGATGGCCAGCATGTTTATGGCACCTGTGGCGGACGTATGGATCCGCCAACAGCTTATATTTATCCAGAAGCCTATGATGCCATTACAGTGATTAAAGGCCCACAAACAGTAAAATATGGCCCAGTAGGTTCCGCAGGGACGGTATTATTTGAAAAAGATCGCCATAGCTTTAGTGAGAAAAGCCTTGAAGGTCGCGCCAGCGTAACCGGTGGCAGTTTTGGCCGTGAAGATTACTTAGTCGAAATAAAAGCAGGTACTGAAACCCATTACATTGATTTTGATGCTAATAAGTCTAAAAGCGATCATTATCAAGACGGTGATGGCACCACCATTCAATCCCTTTATGACCGTAATAATTACAATTTTGCTTTAGGTTGGACCCCCGACGAGTCAACCGTGGTTGAGCTTGCTTATGGCAGCTCAAGCGGTGAGGCTGAGTACGCTGACAGAACCAATAAAGCTCGTGTGATCGATAATGAAAATGTCACCTTTCTGCTGCAAAAGGATGTTGATTTTTACTGGCTGAATAATATTGATTTTCAGTTATATAGTAATGAAAACGATCACGTTATGGATCAGTTTGACCGCGGCGTAAATGCAGGCACTAATGTCAGACGAAAAACCGCAGGTGGTCATTTATGGTTTGATATTTCAGCCAATGAAAAATGGGAAACCATTGTCGGGCTTGACTATATGGACAGTAAGCACAAAGGACGCAGCATCAATCAAGCAGAAGATAATGGCCTAGATGATTTATTAGCAAAACCCTTTATGCAGGACATGGCTTATATCAATACCGGCTTATTTGTTGAATCAAGTTATCAGCTTAACCAAGGTAAAATCTTGACGGGGCTAAGAATGGATCAATGGCAAACCAGTTTATATGTGGCCCAGCAAGGCAGCCGTGATGATGACTTATTCAGTGGCTTTGTTCGCTACGAGTTTGAGACTGATAAAAGCCAATATTATATTGGCGGCGGCCATGCCCAACGTATTCCTGACTATTGGGAGTTCATGAAGGCAGACAATAATGATTTGTCACTTAAGGCATTTGATTTAGATGCTGAAAAAACCACCCAGCTTGATGTTGGCTGGATTTATCAAGACGATATTGAAATATCCACGGCGTTTTATTACGGCAAAGTGGCAGACTACATCTTAATTGATGCTAATACTGCCAAGACCGCAGCTTACAATATTGATGCAACGATTTGGGGCGGCGAATTAGGCCTGCTATATCCATTTACTGATCAATGGTCGGCGCAAACCACCGTCAGTTATAGCCATGGTGAGAATGACACTGACAATACACCACTAGGGCAAATATCCCCTTTAGAGGGTCGTATTTCAGTGAATTATGAAGCTGAAAATTGGACCGCTGGGTTATTTTGGCGGATGGTTGCGGCGCAAGATAGAGTCGCAATTGGTCAAGGTAATATCTCAGGACAAGATCTGGCTGAAAGCAGTGGTTTTGGCACATTGGCCATCAATGGCTCTTGGAAGCATGATGATATTTTAGTGAGTTTTGGTATTGAGAACTTATTTGATATTACCTATGCCGAACATGTTAGTCGCTCTGGAGCGGGTAATGACATTCCTGGTAGTTCACCACTATTTCAAGTTAATGAGCCGGGTCGAACCGCTTGGGTAAAACTTGATTACAATTTTTAATAAAAACCGGCAGGCTTGTTACATTTAATAAGCCTGCATCATTGCCCACTTTGGGTGAAACCTCTGCTTTAATGCCTGATACAGCCGCCGACAAACTTGTCCCTAGCTGCAATACATTGCTTTTACTCACATAACCTATGTAAAGCTATGCAAAGTTACCCTTTGGCAGTTTTCTTTATAAAGTGATCTAATTAAAATCAATCACGTAACATCTAAATAATATTAAATCATATTAAATAATAATAAACGAAAATGGATTTCCAGTTAATGAAAACACGCTATACGCTAGTGGCGGTTGCAACTTCGCTATTCATTTTATCTGCCTGCAGCAGTTCATCCTATCTTGACGAGTCTTTGGTTAAACCTGAGCTGCCTGCGTCGTGGCATACCGACGCCAAATCATTAAAAGACAATCAAAGTTGGGTAACACCAATCGCTACCGATCAGTTATTAGAACTTATCAGTATTGGCCTGAACACCAACCAGCAGTTAATTCAGTTAGCTCTTGAAGTCGAGGTTAACAAGCAGCAGCTTAATGTCAGTGATGCCAGCTTTTGGCCAGAGTTAAGCTTATCGGCTAATAGTGCTAGAGGGGGAAATAGTGATGCAACGTCTAGCTCCAATAGTCTTAGTCTTGATGTTAGCTATGAGCTAGATATTTGGGGCAAGTTATCCGATAGCGCTAAAGCCTCAAAACTGAATTTACTCACTGCTGAGGCCAATTATCAGCAAGCAAGGGATGCACTGGTTGCTGATGTGGTGATTGCCTACTACAAGGTAGTGACCTCAACAGAGCTCGTTAAGCTATTTGAGCGTCGCACCGAAAATGCCAAACTTAATTTTGACATCATTGAGTCGGGTTACCTGCAAGGGTTAAACACCGCGCTGGATGTGTATTTAACTCAAAATGAGTTTCACAGTGAAAACTCAAACCTGTTGGCACAGCGCAGTCAGCGCAATAAAGATATTAGAACCTTAGAGCGCTTATTAGGCGGCTATCCAGCAGGTAAATTACTGATAGATGAAACACTGCCGCTATTGCCACAAGGGATTAAAATTGGCGTCCCCAGCGAGCTCGTTAAACGTAAACCACAACTGCAAGCCGCTTGGTATCAGTTGCTCGCTCAAGATGCCGTCGTGGCCTTTACTCAAAAGCAGCGTTATCCAGCCTTACGTTTAGGGGCTGATATTGGCACCGCCAGTAATGATATTGCTAACTTATTAAGTGGTGATTACAGTTCATGGTCAGTATTTGCCGGTATTACCGCACCGATTTTTAACGCCGGTCGCTTAAAGTCACAAACCGAGCAGCAAAAGCTGAAATTAAAGCAGCAAGAGCAGCAGTATTTAAATACTTTGTTTAGTGCCTTTGAGCTAGTTGAAAACAACCTTGATCTTGATGCCAGTTTGCAGCAGCAATATCGCTCAACTTTACAAGCGCAAGACAATGCCCTCCAAGCTGAAACCCTATCATTTGAGCAATACCAAATCGGCCTTGTCAGCTATACCACAGTACTGGATGCCCAAAATCGTGCCTTTGTGGCCCAAAGTTCGGTTATCAGCTTAAAAAACCAAATCATTGCCAACCGTATCGGATTACACCTTGCTTTAGGTGGCGATTTAGATGCCAGTGTGACAGAAGAAGAAAAATATGATGAATAAGAAATACCTGATCCCAGTAAGCATTGTTGCGGTTGCGGTTGCCACTATTATGGTGATTACCTCAAACCCACCTACCACTAAGCGTGGCAAACCGATGGCTGTAGCTGCCATGTCGGTTGAAACTCAGGTGCTTAAGCCACAAGATTATCAAATTCAGGTGAGCAGTTTTGGGGTGGTAAAACCGCGCACCCAAAGCTCGTTAGTGACGCAGGCTTCAGGTCAAATTCTATCTATTAGCCCCAACTTTCGTGAAGGTGGTTTTTTTGAAACTGGCGAAGTGTTAGTTGAGCTTGATGATAGAGATTATCAAGCTGAAGTTAAAATTGCTGAAGCTGGGTTAATGTTGGCTAGGCAACAATTATTAGAAGAACAAGCACGTACTAATCAAGCCTTAGCAGATTGGCAGCGCCTGAGTAATGGCCGCGAGCCGACATCGCTGGTGTTGCGTGAGCCGCAATTAGCTGCAGCGCGAGCGGCAATGCTATCTAACCAAGCGAAACTTGAACAAGCCAACTTGGCCTTGGAACGTACCCAAGTTGTTGCCCCCTTTTCTGGGCGAATTTTAGAAAAACATGTTGATGTAGGCCGGGTGGTTTCGACCAATAGTCAGCTGGCAACGATTTACGCCACCGATTATGTGGAAATACGTTTACCAATCAATAACAGTGATTTAGCACTGGTAGAACTACCTGAGCAAGGTAAGTCTGTGGTGGCTAAAGTGAGTTTTGAGTCTGACTTAATAGGCCTGCAAAAATGGGAAGGGCAGTTGATTCGCACCGAAGGTGCAATCGATAGTAACTCGCAGCAGTTGTATGTGGTGGCGCAAATTGATGATCCATTTGATTATCAAGCTAATCAGCAAATGCCACTGAAAATTGGTCAATACCTGACAGCCAATATTGCCGGTAAAAAGCTGAGCCAAGCGATCGTAATCCCGACTAAAGCAATCTATCAAGGTAGCTATGTGTATGTGGTTAATGATGGCAAGTTATTACGCAGAGAAGTGACCATTAGATGGCAAAACAGCCAAGACTCGGTAGTTAGAACAGGTTTGAAAAGTGGCGATGAACTGGTTATTACCTCCCTTGGACAAGTGAGTTCAGGCACCCCTGTCACTGTTGTTGGCGCAACGAATAAAGTTAAACCACAGCGAGGCTCAAGAGGTGAGGGCAGAGCCGATGGCAAGTCTCGCAGTAAGCCTGATGGCGAGCGTAAAACCAAACCTGCTAGTAAAGAGGAGTCACAGCCATGATTGCTTGGTTTGCTAAAAATCACGTAGCGGCCAATTTATTAATGTTGTTGCTGCTGGTATTAGGTTTAGGTTCACTGTCAACGCAGATCCCACTTGAAGTGTTTCCGACAGTTGAGTCTGAAAGGATCTCTGTTCGAGTATCGCTTCGTGGCGCGACCCCTGAAGATGTTGAAAAGGGGGTAACAATTCGTATTGAAGAGGCGGTGCAAGACCTTGAAGGTATAGAAAAAATCACTTCTAGCTCTTCAGAGGCATCATCGCAGGTCACCATTGAAGTTGACAGTGGTTACGACCCCCGAGAAATGCTAGCGGACATTAAAAGCCGCGTCGATGCCATTAACACCTTTCCGGTTGATGCCGAAAAACCTGTCATTGCCCTTGCCCAGCGTAAGCGTGAAGTCATCGCAGTAACGGTAACCGGCAAATATAGCGAAAAAGAAACCATCGAGTTTGCTGAAGTGGTGCGCGATGAATTGTTGCGCCTAGAGGGTGTCACCCAACTAGATTTAAGCGGGGTGCGTAACTATGAAGTGTCATTAGCCTTATCGCAAAACAAATTACGCCAGTACAACTTAACTCTGAGTGAAGTATCACGGGCGATTAATGCCTCTAGTACTGATATCTCTGCGGGTAATTTAAAAACTCAGGGTGGCGACATTTTACTGCGCTCTAAAGGCCAAGCTTATTACAAAGATGAGTTTGCCAATATTGCCATTAAATCTGCCGCTGACGGCACCATTATTCGTTTAGGCGATATTGCAAATGTGGTTGATGGCTTTGAAGAAACCCCTGTAAGAACTCGCTTTAATGGTCAACAAGCAGCATTTATCGATGTGTATCGTATTGGTCAGCAAAGCGCGATTGATGTGGCTGATAAGGTTAAAGACTACATTGATTCTCGTCAGGCAACCTTGCCTGAAGGCTATGGCCTTAGCTATTGGGATGACGATTCTGAAATCGTTAAAAACCGTATTGCTACCCTAACAGGCAGTGCGCTGCAGGGCGGCATACTTGTGTTGCTATTACTGACATTGTTTTTACGTCCATCAATTGCCATATGGGTATTTATTGGTATTCCAGTTTCGTTTATGGGCGCATTCATTGTGATGCCATTTTTTGATGTGTCGTTAAACGTCATCAGCCTGTTTGGTTTTATCTTGGTATTGGGGATTGTGGTCGATGACGCCATTGTCACTGGCGAGAATATTTACACCCACCTTAAGACTGCGCCCAATGGCGAGCAAGCGGCGATTCTTGGTACCCAAGAAGTGGCCGCGCCAGTGACCTTTGGCATCTTAACCACAGTGACCGCTTTCTTACCTATGTTGTTTATCGAAGGCACTCGCGGGGCGATATTTGGTCAAATTGCGATAGTGGTGATCCCAGTATTATTGTTTTCGTTAATCGAATCTAAGTTTGTGCTACCCGCTCACCTTAAATATATTAAGATGCGCAGCGAGAAGGAAAATTATAATAAGTTTGAGATTTTTCAGCAAAAGTTTGCTGATGGATTTGAACGAGCAATCATTCAGTTCTATCAACCATTTTTACGCATAGCGCTAAAGCATAAAACCGCCACCTTGAGCTTATTTCTCAGTGTGTTGTTAGTGATAGCGGCACTGTTGGCCACGGGGTGGACTAAGTTTACCTTCTTCCCGCGCATTCCCAGTGAAACCGTCAGGCTTAACTTGACCATGCCAGCGGGTACCCCATTTGAAGTGACCAATGGCCATATCATTAGCATTGCTGCAAAAGCGGAGGCGCTGCAAGAAAAGTATCGTGATGAAGAAACCGGTGAAAGCGTGATCATCAATATTTTGGCCACAACGGGTGGTCGCGGCGGTAGCTCAAATGCAGGTGGGGTTCGTTTTGAAATAACCCCAGCAGAGAAGCGTGAATCAGATATTACCTCTAGGCAACTATTAACTGAATGGCGTAAAAGTGTTGGTGAAATTCCTGGGGCTGAGTCAGTGACTTACCGCGCTGAAATTGGCCGAAGCTCTGATCCTATTGATGTGCAGCTCAGTGCAAACTCCCTTGATACCTTACGTGAGATTGCCGATCAGGTTAAACAGCATTTAAAAACTTACCCGACAGTATTTGATATTGCCGACAGTTTATCTAACGGTAAAGAAGAGCTGCTAATTGAGTTAACCGAGCAAGGTAAAGCGCTAGGGCTCACTCGACAGGAAGTATCAAGTCAAATAAGAAGCTTTTATTTTGGCTCAGAAGTGCAGCGCATCCAGCGTGGCCGTGATGATGTGCGAGTAATGCTGCGCTTGCCGCTAGATGAACGTCAGTCATTAGATGACCTTAAAAAGGTCCTGATTACCACCAGTCAGGGCGCGCAAGTGCCGCTTGGTCATGTGGCTAAAATGACCTCAGGTAAGAGCCCATCAAGTATTCAACGCATCGATCGTTATCGGGTGTTAAATGTCACTGCCGACGTGGATAAAGACAATACCAATATGACTGTGCTACAAGCAGATCTTAAGGTGTACCTTGATGGTTTAGTGCAGCAATACCCTGGAGTAAGGCACTCACTTGAAGGCGAAGCTCGTGAACAGCGAGACAGCTTTGGGTCGTTGCAATGGGGCTTAGTGTTTGTGTTGTTTATGATTTATAGCCTACTCGCAATTCCGTTTAAGTCTTACATTCAGCCATTAATTGTGATGAGCGTGATCCCCTTTGGCTTAATTGGCGCAGTACTAGGTCATTGGTTAATGGGCTCGCCACTGACCATTTTCAGTTTATTGGGGATGTTGGCGCTAGTGGGCGTTGTGGTCAATGACTCTTTAGTGCTGGTGGACTTTATTAACAAAAAACGCGCCGATGGTATGGCATTAGCGGAGGCGGTATTAACCGCAGGTGCAAAACGTTTTAGACCGGTTATGCTCACCAGTTTAACCACGTTTATCGGCCTAATGCCGCTATTATTAGAGAAGTCGACCCAAGCGCAGTTCTTAATTCCAATGGCGATATCATTGGGCTTTGGGATTATATTTGCCACCTTTATCACCTTGATTTTGGTTCCGGTAAATTACCTTGTGGTTGAGCGTTTAAAGGGCAATAAAGTCGATAATGCCAATCTAGATCAAGAGTTTGAAAATAGCTTTGGCGCTGCTAAGGTTAAGGTATAGCTCAGGTTATAATTCAGTGGCGATTTTAATCGCAAAATATAGCGTTGCCAGTAATGAAATGCCCTGCTGGCGACGCTTTAAGCGTGATAAATGTGTCGGCCTAAAAAGTTCAAAACATTTATCACGAGATAAAAAACAAAAGGAAAAACAAAAATTATTGCAGCAGAAACGCTTAATATGAAGGTAATTGATAGCGATTAGTGATTTTTCGATGTTTGGTTGCATCTCAAGATAATCAGCAAATCAGGCATTCATACAATCAGGTAATCAGCCAATTATATAATCAGATATTTATACAGTCAGCAAATCAGGCATTTATACAATCAGCTTATTGGTGTTAGCCTAAATTCAATTACTGCAAATACTCTTACAGCTAACCTGCAAGCTTGGTGACCTGTTTTATTTTCTCGATAAGAACATGCTTTTCAAATGGTTTTGCCAAATAATCATCCATTCCTGATTCATAACATTTCTCAATATCTTGATCCAGTACACTGGCGGTAAGTGCAATGATTGGCAGCCGTTGCACAGATGGGTTTATTTGCTCCCACTCTCTGATTTTTTGGGTGGCAGTAAAACCATCCATAATGGGCATCATACAATCCATTAAGATTGCATCAAATATTTTGCCATCACTAATAAAATCAAACGCCTCAAGCCCATTATTAGCAATTACGAAGTTATAGCCCGCTTGCTTGACTAGCACTGAGGCGACCTTTTGATTAACGAGGTTATCTTCGACAATCAAAATCATGCCGTGAATGGTGCGTGGTTGTTCTTGCTTATCAATACCATCATTGGCGGCTTTTTTTTCAGCTGGGGTGACTTTGTTGCGCAGAGTACGACTTTCGATGCCATTACGAATGGCATCGCTAAAGCGCCTGCCAAGCAGAGGCAAGGTGATAGAGGCGTCGATGTTATCTAATGTTCGCTGCTCTGAGGGGCTATTAATGGCAATGGAAAAGCTATCTTGCAGCATGAGTAATTCGGGTAATGCTTTTAAAGCCTCTCGGTTCATTGAGGCATTATCAATAAATAACAGATCAAACTTTTGCTTATCCTGTAACAAGTCAAACGGTGATGGGTAACGGTAATTTATGCTAAATTCATGTTTACTACAGGCAGCATCAATAGCATCAATAATATCATTATTACTGGAAATAATTGCCGTAGTCAGGTGTTTAAACTCGTCTCTTTTAGGCTGCTCTTTGGTAATGATGCGGGCTTTAAGTTCAACGCTGAAACAACTGCCTTTACCTTTTTCTGAGCTAACTTTTATATCGCCGCCCATTAACCCCACTAGCTGTTTACAAATTGCCAGCCCAAGCCCTGTACCACCAAATTCACGAGTGATGGTGCCATCCTCTTGGATAAAAGGTGAAAAGATTTGTTGTTGATTTTCTTCTTTAATACCAATACCGCTATCGTATATTTTAATTTTCATATTGGCATAGTTAGCTTCGTCGTAATCGCAGCTCACAGCGACTTTAATAAAGCCGTTATTGGTAAATTTAACTGCATTTGACAGAAGGTTCATTAATACTTGGCGCATTCTATGTTCGTCAAGTGATACTAGGTGAGGCATATGTTCAGGGATTTCAATTTTAAGGTCGAGTTGCTTTTCAACGACTTTAGCTAACACCATAGTGAGGGTGTCATAGATGACCTCGGTAATATTGGTGTCGTTGTAAGCAATAGACAGGTTACCCGACTCAATTTTAGAAAGATCCAGAATATCGTTAATCAATAGTAATAAGGTATGTGAGGATGTTTCTATGGTTTGCAGGTACTCATTTTGCAAAGGAGTTAACCTTGTGCCTGACATTATCTCCGACATGCCAATAATGCCATTTAACGGTGTTCTAATCTCATGGGACATATTGGCCAAAAAAGAACTTTTGGCTTGGTTAGCTCTTTCTGCATCTGATTTTGCTTGCAAGATTTTGGCATCATTTAAAAAGCGTTCATGAATTAGGTTATTGAGCTTTTTAGAGAAGTAGCTTAATTCATCTTTACCACTTTCGTTTATCTTATTTGAGTAATCATGTGTTTTTTCAATTTTTGACATGGTTTTAATCACATGATGCAGATACTTTAGAATGCGGCGGTAAAGGTTTGCGCCAATGGTGCCAATAGTAACGAGCGATATTAGCAATGCAACGCAGAACATAATAATAAGCTGTTTAGACTTTGCTATTTCAGAGTGAATATTGGTGGATAATTGCTCTGAAATGGAAGTGACAACATATTGAATTAAGTTCAAACGCTGATTAAACACCTCCAAGTTAGCATCTGTATTATCAACAATTTCATTCCCTTGCAGAAATTGGCTGCGCAGCTGATAACTTTGTTGGAATGCTTGATCTGAAAAGGTAGTTAATAACAGGTCTACTTGCTCAGGCTTGGCGCTAATATTAATAAAGCGATCGACATACAGTTGTTGTCTTTCAGCGCTCATATTCAATTGACTCAGCAGATCTTCGTCGCCTCGATTCGTTATCAGTTGATCCATTAGCCATTTTTCTTCTGCAGACCACAGTGATAGCCATTGCAATTGAAATAAAATCGTCAAGTTCTGGTTAATTTTTTCAGGTACATCAAGCTTATCTTTTTCTAGCGTCATCAACCCTTGGTTTTGCAATTCGTTCATCCAAATTGACCAATCAAATAAATCCTCTTTGGTAAGGGCTGGCGATTCAGCTAAGGCTTCTTCAGTGCTGTTAAACCATGCTTGAATATCTTCACTGTGTTGAGCGCTAAAGCTTGTGGGTAATAACGCAGACAGTTGCTCCGTAATAGATGTGAATTGGGATAATACAAAGGGCTCATCTTGGCCGCTGAGCGCGTCTTGCGCTTGAGTAATTTGCCGATTAAGCTGGGAAAATAACTCTAAAAAGGTCACTTTGTTGTTAAGGCTGTTTAAAGCTTGCACATTATCAGTTTGTTTTTGGATTTCTAACGCTGATAAAAAACCTGCAAAAACCAATGGTAACAAGACTAGTGCCAACATCCTTGCTTTTATTGAAATACGATTCAATAAATTCATCTCAGCTCCTTGAGTAAAAATTAGCCATAAAAAAGTTAACTATAAAGTTGTATATCGTAGGGTTCTTGGCTAAGTTTAGATTAGTAAAACTTCTGACTATGTTTAGCATAGTACAAAAACTATCTAGGAATGAAGGTTTTTATATGATTAATGGATTAAACCACAAAGCCTTTTTATTGAGCCTGAAGCATTTTTTTTTGAGTCGATTGTGCACAAGGCGGCTTATCTTTCTTACTGCATTAATTTTATCCCCATCAACTTGGGCTTTAGAGGCTGATACCAGCAAAAGCTCTGAGGTCGAATTCGCTATTTTTAGCCTTAATGATGACATGCCGCCTTTAAGTAAAAGTAAGGCGAGAATGTTATATCGAGGTAAGTCTAAAAAAGTCGGAGGTAGCTTTAAAATTGTCTTAGTTGATCTACCTGAAACCTCCATGCACCGCGAAGAGTTTTATAGCATGTTGCTGGGTAAATCGGTCTCACAAATGAATGGTTATTGGGCCGGGTTGGCTTTCTCCGGCAAAGGCTCGCCACCAGAAGAGTTAGACAGTGATGATATAAAGAAGATCCTCAAATGGCTGAACGACAATCCTAATGGTATTGCATATGCTCCGATAGAGTCGGTGCCTGAAGAAGTTAATATCTTAATCACAGTGCCACAAGGAGAGTAGCCATGTTATTAAACCGAAAATACATAATTTTACTATTAACCCTTGGCATGGCAACCAATGCACAAGCTGCGATAGAGCTGACTGATAACTTTTCCATCAGTGGTTTTGGTTCAACATCTATCAGTAAATCAGACAATAAAGCGCCATTATTTATTAACCGGGAAATAACAGATGAAACCTGTTATGACTGTGATACTTTATTTGGAATACAACTTGATTTAGATGTGTTTGAGGGCTTTGATGCATCAGCTCAAGTGGTTAAGCGCACCCAAGATAAATGGAGCGAACCTGAGTTAGAATGGGCCTACCTAAGTTATGAATTTAGTGACTTTAAAGTAAGGGCTGGCCGATTGCGCTTACCCTTGTTTTTAGTCTCTGAGTTTTATTTTGTTGGCCAAGCCTATGCGTGGGCAAGGCCGCCGGGTGAGATTTACGACTCGATTTTAGGTACCACCTCATACGATGGTGTTTCGCTGGCTTGGCAATATGAATTATCTGATGAAATATCACTTACCGTTTCACCTTATTATGGTTTCGGCGGCTTAACTGAGGTGAATTTAGGGCCGATATTGATGCAATTTGATTCTGACTATACCACCGGAATATATGTCGATTTAGTTGGGTTTAATTATCGTATCCATACTGGATTTTTACGGTCTAAATATACTTTACGCCCAGCCCCTACTGCTGATGAGTTAAGTGTATTTACTTTGGGGGCAGAATACAGTTTAGATGCTTGGCAGTTTATGGCTGAATTTGAACATGATGAGCTGCAAAGTAATTGGTACGCCAGTGTTGGTTATGCAATCGATGATTTTACTCCCTATGTGGTTTATGCCGAGAGTCGTGAGCTTAGAGAGAGTCAAGGGGTGACTATAGGGCTTCGCTATGATGTGACTTCATCGATTTCACTTAATGCTGAGTACCAGTCCATTTTAGGGGATAATCCAATAAACCGAGCGCAATTTGCCGCACCACCAATTATTTGGGGTGAAAGTACCGATGTTGAGTTATTAAGCTTGACGGTGAACTTTGTCTTTTGATGCTAGCTAAAGGTTTTGAGGCTAGGCAGTTAACTGCCTAGCCTTTTTAAATAGTTAACACTTTACCGCGATACTTATTTTTAGCTGTTTTGCTCGCAAAGATAGCTGCTTTGGCTTAATTGACTATTTAGTTTGCTATGTTGAATAATACGGCAAAGCGCCATCATTCATAACGCTTTTCGTAAAAAGAGCTTTAGATCAACCTCATGTAGTACACCAGCCGCCCCCTTAGCGGATATTCTTATTCAATCGCCCTAGTTAATTACCTCTTTTGGACTATATAGCTAGGTCTCACTTCTGACTTGTAGTTGTTTGATTGTTGAACAACGCCCTTTATAATGCCGCCGTTTAATAGATGACGCTTTTTAGAGGATGTAACTTGAGCACTTTGTATACAGAAACCCACATTGGCAGCATGCAGTTAAAGAACCGCTTTATCCGCAGTGCGACTTGGGAAAATATGGCAACTGAAGATGGCCATATGACAGAAAAGTTATACGCCATATACAAAGAGCTTGCTCAAGGTGAAGTCGGCCTGATCATTACAGGTTATGCCAATATCGTCGCAGAAGAAAAACCCAATGCGGGCATGATGGGCATGTACGACGACTCCTTTATCGAGGAATACAAACAGCTAACGGAATTAGTTCACCGTAATGGCGCCAAAATAGCCATGCAGCTGGCCTATGGTGGCACCAAAACCACTTACAACGTGGGTGAAAGAGTGATTTTTGCCCCAAGTGAGGTTTGCGAGCGTGGCACAAAAACCTTAGGTAAAGCCATGACCATTGCCGAGATAGATTACATAGTGCAGGCATTTGCGAAAGCGAGTTTACGGGCAAAACAATCAGGTTTTGATGGGGTTGAAATTCATGGGGCCCACAGCTATTTAATCAATCAGTTTTTAAGCCCTTATTACAATCAAAGAGATGATCAATATGGTGGCAGCCTAGAAAACCGCCTGCGCTTTTTAGTTGAAATCTATACGGAAACCAGAAAGCTGGTGGGTGATGATTACCCGATACTGGTGAAATTAACCGCCTGTGATTTTTTTGAAGGTGGTTTAACCTTTGCTGAAACCCGTGTTATTTGTAAAAAGCTTGCAGCCATTGGCGTTGATGCCATTATCATTTCTGGCAATATTCATGGTAAAGCTAATGACATGATTGGTGAGTCGTTTGAGGGGCATACCATTCAGCCACAGGGTTATTTTCATCAATATGGCGATGTGATAAGTCGTGAAGTGAATATACCAGTTATTACTGTAGGCGGGCTAACGGACATTGATGCCATAGAAACCATTGCCGCGAATACCAATATTCAATACTTTGCCCTATCAAGACCATTATTGTCAGAGCCTGATCTAGTGAAGCGTTGGCACAATGGTGATAGAGCACAAGCCCTATGTGAAACCTGCTCAAAATGCCGCACTAAGCGCGGTAATTTTTGCATTGTAAATAAACAGCGAAAAGCAACTATTGCGGGTTTTTAACTTTTATTCTGTCCATTAAAACTTGTCGATTAAAAAGCGAACCAGATGGTTCGCTTTTTTACGCGATGTTAATTGACTTACTGATGTGAGTTCATCAACTGCAGCTTATCTGAGCCAATCTGATTTAGTCGATGTCGTCAAAATACCAGTAACCAGCATTGACCCAAGCGGTTAATTGCTCAAGCACATCGTTATCGTTTAACCATGGACTTAGGTCTTGTGCACTAAGCTCTTGGGTATCACATAGCAGTGCGATTAAGGCTTCTTTGCCCGCAGATAGTTGCAGTTGCTCGCCATTGATATACAGCACGCCATCAGCAACGCTGGTTTCAAAGTACAGCGTGCGCAGGCCGCCAAGCTTTACTAAAGGTTGCAGCTTAAGCTGCTCAGTCACATCTAAACTTTGAAACCCTAAACTCTCTTCTGGTAAATCAAGTTCGCACTTAGACTGAGTCAGGTAGCGACCGCTAAATTCACTGACTAGCTTGTCATCAAGGGTGGCAAAAAGTTGCTGTTTAATTCGCTCAAGATCGCTGCTGTTCACAATACCTGAGTGTTCGCTTAAGGCGCGGTCAGGATCGGCAATTTGCTCATTGCACAAATCTTTGTCGATAATGTGATCGGCCATTGAACTGATCATATCTTTTGCCGATGCAGTGCGGTAACCCACAGAAAAGCTCATTGATGGCTCAAGGGTTACCCCATCATGAGGGTAGCCTGGTGGCAGATACAAGATATCGCCAGGGAGTAATTCAACATCAATGATCGGGTCGAATGCTTCGGTGTGCAGTAATGCAGGGTGAGCAGCAAACTCTTTGTGCGGCCCAAGATCGCCAACTCTCCAACGACGTCGGCCAGAACCTTGGCAGATAAATACGTCATAGAGATCGATATGAGGACCAACGCCGCCACCCGGTGTCGCATAACTGACCATGACGTCATCTAAGCGCCAGCGAGGGATAAAATCAAAACATTTGAGCAGTTCTTCAGCTTCTGGCACCCAGTTATTAAGGGCTTGGACAATTAAGGTCCAGTCAGTTTCACCGAGCTCTTCATAGGATTCAAATGGGCCAAACTCAGCTTGCCATTCATCGTTTGCTTTAAACACGCGGCGCGATTCAACCACGTCTTCGCAAGCAAGCCCTGCCATTTCTTCTGGTGAAAGCAGGTCTTCAAAGTGTTTAAAGCCTTGACGGATCACCAGTGGTTTCTTTTGCCAATACTGTTCAAGAAACTGTTGTGGCGTCATACCATTTAAATCTAATTGCATATTTATTACTCAGTGAAATTTGCCGCGATACTAGCAAGTATTAGCATTTGGTAATTTGGCCGAGATCATAAAATGGTGGATTAGCTGGTAAAGGCAATAAATCTGCCTAGCTCAATAGCGCCTGAAAAAATCTAAACCTGTTGAGTGTATCAATTCTCTACTTGTCACTGACAATAGCAGCACTTTGTAGACAAAGGTTTTAGTCATACATCAATGCTTGGGCTTTTTTATGATCGAACTCTTTTAGCGACTTTCTGGCGAGTTGCCTAAACGGCAGGGCTTTAACGACTTCTTCAAATGGCTGAATAGCAAAGGCCCAAAAAATTGACCCATCAAAGACTAAAATGATCAGTGCACATAAGGGGATTGAAATCACCCATTGGCCAGTAAAGTTAATTTTGAATACTGCGGTAGTTTTACCCACTGCTCGTAATATATTGCCATGAACCGTGTTGTAACCACGCACGATGGGCAAAAAGATATATAGCGGCGCAATGACAGCTAACGCTTGATAGGTTGCTGCATCTAAATGTGGGTAAATATCGGCAATAAAAATGCTCATAAGACCAAACAGCATTGCGCAAATCACTGAAATAACCACCGCAATATCGATACTGGTATCAACGTTTTTACTCAAATCATCCATCTTATTAGAACCAATAGCTTGGCTAATGGTAATGGCTGATGAGTGCGACCAAGCCGCAATAAATTGGGTTCCCGCTTTAATCCAAGGCATCACCAAGGTGATGGCGACATAGGCATTAATGTCGAGCTGTGAGTACAGCAACTGATACACAGTCACCCCTATCATCAGCATAGTGACGTTGGCTGCAATCGGGAATATCTCAATAAAATGCAGCCGAATATTGCGGCTCATTGAGGTGTTTTTATCTGGCAGCGTGATTTCGATTACAGGGCTGAATTTCATATATGATCCCAGATACATAAGCCGCACGCTTATGGCAATAATGCTACCTAGTGCGGCGCCTTGAACGCCCATAGCTTCAATTGCGATCGTATCGCTAAACTGATAACCATGAATAAGTAAATAGGACAAGACGGCGTTAATGGGCAACTCAATGAGATACCCTTTAAAGGGAATTTTAGTGCGACCCAAGCCATTAAACAGGGCAATCATCACCTGGGTTAGTGCAGTGTAAAGTATGATGTATTTTGAAATCACTAAGTAACTGGCAATTTCTTGTTGTAACAACACATTGTCTGTCAGCAGGCCAATTAAAGGGCGATCAAACAGGGTTAGCAATATCCAAAAAAGCAAGCCCACCGAGCAGTTAATCATCATCCCAGACCAGAATGCTTTTGATAGTGTTTGATTATTGCCAGAGCCAACGGCGCGACTTAACACCAATTGGGTACCATTGGCCAATGCCATTTGAATACCCAAAATAGCAGCAACAATAGCAGTGGCTATGCCCATAGCCGCTAAGGGGATTTCGCCTAAAGGCGATACTAATAAGGTATCTATCATCAACATGGACTGCATCAGCAGTCCATTTAATGCTAATGGCCAAGCAAGGGAAAGGTTCTTTTTTACATAGGACTGAGAGGGCACGGCTAGACCTTAAATGCGGTTAAGTTAAATCAGTTAAAAACAGAATAAGTTGTAAATTTAATCAAGTTATAGAAGGCGTTAACGTTGAATAATAGGCTAAATAACCATATTTCAATCTTGAATAATCGCTCCAATAAGCTTATTGACAGGCGCTTAGCTCACACTGCACTACTAACGTTTACAGGGACTATCATCGAGTTATACCTATTTGTACTACAATAACTTAAATCGTTTTTGGTTGCTATGGGGGAGGTTTTAGTTTTAGTTTTGGGGTTATAAATGACAAGATTAGCTATTGATACTCTGATAAAACAAAGAGCATAGGACGTTATAGGAACTGGTGTAACTGAGTGGTCGATTCGATAAAGAGAAAAGCAACACAACTTACTTTAGCTATGACTTAAGTAAGTTGAGGATTGAGGATGTTACAGTTCGGTTGTTGTAATTAAATACTAGCGCAAGGTATTAATCCTTAGGATTTTAGCTTCATGTTGTGGGAACGAAACTTTAAAAAGCGCGATATTGAACTGACAAAAGTCATAATTCCAAAACACAACACAGCCGGTATCAGTGTTAACAAGGTGACTTTGACAAGTGAAATAACACCGATAAGTAATGGTGAAATATTCGGTTCTGAGTGGGGCTCACTAATAACCATATTGATAGTTGTCGCCCACTCACTCAGGGATATTGTCCACAATAAAGCGGTGAATAGTAGTGAAATTGACAGAATAATAAAACTACGACTTTTCCATTTGTGGCTAAGGTATTTCATAATTTAGGCCTTTTTTGCTGTTTGTTTTTTGAAAAACTTTTTACTCATACCCTTAATCCATTTCCAGTGCATTGCTAAGTGGATCCCTAGCATTGGCATCAATAGATTGCCTAGGTCGTGATGTATTTTTGACCATACCGGAAGGATGTCAAAATGAATCCCTAGCTGAGGTAGCATCACTTCTGACACCAAAAAGCCACTTAAAATAACCATCACCATTGCTAGGTAGAAAATAAAATCCCACACAGCATTAAAACGGGCTTCACCAGATAATTGGCTGACAAACTTTTTAGGCAGTGACTTTAACCAGTCCCAGTGCAGTAATAGGTGAATAACCAAAGGGACTATAAACAATAAGCTTAACCATTCGTGCAATAAAACCCCTGTGGCTTTAGGGGCGCAAACTAATATAAATCCAATTAACAGTAGTGCATCCATGACGTAGAGTGTTTTACCTAAATCGTCTTTCCAAGTTTTCATTTATCAAGTTTCCATTAACCATCATCGATGACATTTTATTATCCCAATTAGCGATTCATATTCATTGACTGACATGAAAATAGATTGCTGCAATCAGCGCAATTTACCCTAAGTTGATTGACTTTATCAACTAACTTTACTTTGGTTTACACTTGGTATTTTTCACATTCGTAGTCGACTTTTTGTCGTGGTTAATGGTGATGCAGTGATGTTATGCGCAGAAGTGACAGAGGGCCTATTGAATTGCCCGCCACCTTGCGTGGATAGGCTTTTTTATGGCTGATCATTAATAAAAAATAAAAAATAAAAAATAAAAAATAAAAAATAAAAAATAAAAAATAAAAAATAAAAAAGGCCAGCATCAATGGCTGGCCTTAGTAATGAGGATCTTAGGGGATTAAATCGCCCAACCACCCATGTAGAAAACAACTAAACCAAGGGTTATGGCGACAACGCCCACTCGAAGCTTACGCCACTCACCGCTGCATATTCGGCCAATGACTAAGGTGACAAACCCTAGCATAATTCCGGTGACGATATTACAACTTAAAATAATAAAGATTGCGCAAGTTAGCCCAGCCATAGCATCGACTTTATCGTCAAAATCAAGCTTACTGACATTACTTAACATCAGCAGGCCAACATACATCAGCGCGGGCGCGGTGGCATATGCAGGCACTAAATAGCTTAATGGCGCCAAAAACATCATCAGTAAAAATAATACACCAACGATGGTTGCGGTTAGTCCTGTTTTCCCCCCTGCCGCTGTACCTGCAGCTGATTCAATATACACTGCCGCGGGGGCGCCACCGACTGCGCCTGCAAAAATACTGCTTACAGAATCTGAGGTAAGTGCCTTACCTCCACTAATAATATTACCTTTGTCATCAAGTAATTCTGCTTGGCCTGCAACGGCACGTATGGTACCTGTGGCATCAAAAATAGCGGTCATCACCAAAGCCAAGACAATGGGTAGTACTACAGGGTTTAATGCGCCCATAATATCGAGCTGACCAATTAATGATTTATCAGACATTAAATCAGGTAAGGCAAACAAGCCTTGATAGGTCACGTTGGGATCAAACAATAACCCAAATAGCGATAAGCCAATGATCACCAGTAAAATACCGCCTGGTATCCCGCGTCGTTCAAGGCCAATGGTGGCCGCAAGTCCAATAATGGTAGCAATAACGGGCAGGCTATTGATGTCACCTAATTTTACCGGTAAGCCAGCATTGTTAGAGACGATTAATTGCACGCTATTGGTGGCAATCAAAAGTAAGAACAAACCAATACCAATACCTGTACCGTGAGCAATACCTTTAGGTAAATTAGTCAGTACCCACTGACGGATCCCTGTAACACTCACAAAAGTAAATATGAGACCCATAAGAAAAATAGCGCCCAATGTCACCGGAATTGATATCCCCTGACCCAGTACCATGCTGAATGCCGTGAATGCTGTGAGTGAGATGGCACAACCAATGGCCATGGGTAAATTAGCCCATAGCCCCATGAGTAAAGAACCAAAAGCGGCAATTAAGCAAGTGGAGATAAATACTGCCTCAGGGTCGAAACCTGCAGTGCCAAGCATATTGGGCACCACAATCACCGAGTACACCATGGCTAAAAAAGTTGTTAAACCGGCAATGAGTTCTTGTTTTAAGGTACTGCCACGGGCAGAAATGTTGAAATAGCGATCGATAAATGGAGCAGAGGCTGCAGTAGCCTTGGTGGTCTGTTTAGACGTCATAGTAGATAACCTTTGATCTCTTAAATATCAGTTAACCAATGAGTATTCATTGGCTACATAGCTACGGCAGGTAGAGCCCCAAAACCTTATGGTATTGGGTGAGAGATCCACTTAGCGCTATAAGCGTTAGTGACCTGCGATTATTGTAGTAAACAAATGTAGTAAACAAATTTGTTATACACATTATCTGGTAAAATTTACTCTTACCAACATAGCTTTTGTTGGCGCGAAGTTTACAGGATTAACCAATAGCGAAATTTGAAACAGCTAACAGTTTTACGCAACAAGTGTGAAAGTTACGTGAATGATTTGACCTAAGCGATATCGATAGTTAAACAAATCTTTTGATTTGAAAGTCTATGCTATTTAGTTAGTTGATATTTATGACTGCTGCGCTTGAGCAAAACGGCGCTATTGCCTACAATAGCGGATATATTTATTACTACAGATAGCAGACCATGACTGACTCAACTGAGAAACTCGCTTTACCTGATCGCCTTTCCGTTAACCCACGTAGCCCACATCATGTGGCTGCCATTTTCGATCACGACATTGGTATTACCGTTAACGGTAAAGAGCGTTTTGACGTTGAAGAATATTGCATCAGTGAAGGTTGGGTTAAAGTACCGTCTCACAAAGCGTTAGACCGTCGCGGTCAACCGTTAATGATGACAGTTAAAGGCACTATTGAAGCCTTTTACAAGTAAGCTGATTAATCTTTAAATCAGTAGCTTGAGTTAAGATCAAAAAGCATTAGCTTGAGTTGTTAACTTAAAGCATAAAAAAGCGAATCGATTGATTCGCTTTTTTGTTTTTTTAATCTCGACGCTTTGTTAGCATTAGACTTAAATTGCGTTCATGCCTGTTTACGACTTAGATTAAATCAAAACGATCGGCGTTCATCACCTTTGCCCACGCTGTAATAAAGTCGCGAACGAATCGTTTTTTATTGTCATCTTGGGCATACATTTCAGCATAGGCACGCAGCTGTGAGTTTGAGCCAAAAATCAAATCTACCCGTGTTGCCGTCCACTTGAGTTTGCCTGTTTGACGTTCACAAATATCGAACAGATTATCTGATTTTGGTTGCCAGCTATAATTCATGTCGGTGAGGTTGACAAAAAAGTCATTACTGAGCACGCCAACATTATCGGTAAATACCCCATGTAATGTATTGCCGTAGTTGGTGCCAAGCACCCGCATACCGCCCACAAGTACCGTCATTTCAGGGGCAGTGAGCCCCATCAGTTGACTGCGATCAAGCATTAACTCTTCGGCGCTGACAATATAATCATTCTTTAACCAGTTACGAAATGCATCATGAAGCGGCTCCAAATCGGCAAAGGAGTCAATATCGGTCATCGCTTGGCTTGCATCACCACGGCCGCGAAAAAACGGCACTATCATCTCATAACCTGCCGCTTTGGCAGCTTGTTCAACCCCGACATTACCTGCTAGAACAATCACATCGGCGATACTGGCGCCGGTATCTGTCGCGATTTGGGCAAGTATAGTTAATACCTTACACAGGCGTGTCGGCTCATTGCCTTGCCACATATTTTGTGGTGCTAAACGAATACGGGCACCATTGGCTCCGCCGCGCATATCTGAGCCTCTAAAGGTTCTGGCGCTGTCCCATGCTGTTGTTACCATTTCGCTAACACTTAACCCGCTGGCGCTGATTTGCTCTTTTACCAATTGAATATCGTAGTGGCGGTTTCCTGCGGGAATAGGATCTTGCCAAATCAACTCCTCATCTGGCACATCAGGGCCGACATAACGGGTTTTAGGCCCCATGTCTCTGTGAGTCAGCTTGAACCAAGCTCTGGCAAAAGCATCAGAAAACTCATCAGGATTATGATAGAAACGCTCGGAGATTTTTCGGTATTCAGGATCCATTTTCATCGCCATATCAGCATCAGTCATCATGGGGTTGTAACGTTTGCTTGGGTCTTCAACATCAACAGGTTTATCTTGTTCTTTAATATTGATGGGCTGCCACTGCCAAGCACCTGCTGGGCTTTTTGTGAGCTCCCAATCGTAGTTAAGTAACAGTTGAAAGTAGCCATTATCCCACTGGGTTGGGTGAGTCGTCCATGCGCCTTCTATACCACTGGAAACCGTATCACGACCAATACCGCGGTTCGCTTGGTTATTCCAGCCCATGCCTTGTTGTTCAATGTCAGCGGCTTCTGGCTCTGGGCCCAGTAGACTTGCGTCTCCGTTACCATGGGCTTTACCCACGGTATGGCCGCCAGCGGTAAGGGCCACTGTTTCTTCATCGTCCATGGCCATACGTTTAAAGGTCACCCGTATATCATGGGCGGTTTTTAGTGGGTCAGGGTTACCATCAACGCCTTCTGGGTTGACGTAAATTAACCCCATCATCACTGCCGCTAGTGGGTTTTCGAGATTACGCTCACCTGAGTAGCGACTGCCTTCACTGCCACTTGGAGCCAGCCAATCTTTTTCAGCTCCCCAATAAATGTCTTTTTCAGGATGCCATATATCTTCACGGCCAAAGCCGAAACCGAAGGTTTTAAGCCCCATGGATTCATAGGCTATGGTGCCTGCGTAGGCAATTAAATCTGCCCAACTGAGCTTGTTGCCGTACTTTTTCTTAATTGGCCACAGTAGCCGACGGGCTTTATCGAGGTTGACGTTGTCAGGCCAGGAGTTAAGCGGAGCAAAGCGCTGATTACCTGTGCCAGCACCGCCGCGGCCATCAGCAGTGCGATAAGTGCCCGCCGCATGCCAAGACATACGGATCATTAAGCCGCCGTAGTGCCCCCAGTCAGCAGGCCACCATGGCTGACTATCTGTCATCAGTGCATGCATATCTAGTTTTAGCTCGGCGACATCGAGTTTTTTAATTTCCTCTTGATAATTGAAGCGATCGCCCATGGGGTTGGTCTTAGCATCATGTTGATGCAAAATATCCAGATTAAGCGCTTTAGGCCACCACTTGGTATTTGGCATGCTGTTGTCGGTCGTAGCACCGTGCATTACTGGACATTTGCCACCAGTATTTGTGGTGTTTTTATTCATAGCTTAACTTCCTTAGTATGTAGAACCCTAAGCCGCTTTTAGCAGCATAGCTTGCACAATATGATTGCCATAAGGCGCAGTACATTAGGTGTTCAGGTTGAATGACTACCCACTTTTTACCTCCCACAATTGGCGTATGATGAAAGCGATAGTCACTGCTTTTCGATATGGCTATCTATCAAGTTAGTTCATAAAGTCAGACTTTGGCGCTTTTAAGCTCAATCGTTTTGATGGTTTTTATCTGAATGGGGATAAACAAAACATGGCTATCTTTTGTGTTGCCAATTTTTAGGGCATCTACGGTTTGTTGTTCGGTTTAGTCTTTGCTCGTGTCATTAAGGCTGGTTAGACGAATAAACTGATAGTGAGTCTAATTGATGGGATTCACCACTATGAGGTATTTGCACCTCTTGGTTTGCTGAAAAATAACTAAGCATTTGAAATGCAGCCTTGCCATCCGTTGGCGGCACATTAATTTGGTGATTTGATCAGGTCGTCCCCGATTCCGGTACGGCAATTAATTCGAACTCATTTGAGGTGAGTAACAGCAGTTGTAGCACTGATGGTACACAAATCATTTTAGCTAACGATTATTATGAATGTCAGTTCGATGTGCATCTGCTTGCCACTGAAAATGACGCCGCTGAAAATGTGTTTAAATATGACACCAGTGACGTTACCCCTTATGCCAGTAACCTTGCCGATCTCGTTGAGGTGGTGGTTAAAGATAATGAAGGTAACGAGGCAAATGATGTTGCTAACGTCACCGTTCAGTTGAACGAAGACTAATTTAAAGGAGTTACCCCCAAAAAGCGCTAGTTATCACTGGCGCTTTTTATTTTTGGCTTAGAGGGGCAATCATTGGGTCGATAGGTGCCGGTTGCCTACTGTATTAATATGCTGTTATCAATGAGTGCTAAAATTTTAGCTTCAAACAATAACAAGCATGCAACTAAAGTACATATAAGACTCTATTATCTTGTACTACTTATGTATGTAATTTCAGTTACTAAAGTGAGTCAGCAACATTTACGCTTAGCGCGTATATCGCCTGATATGGCCGCTTTAGAGTCATTTTCCTGTGATAAACACCGCTGAATCAAGGGGCTCACATGGTTTGCGCAATATACAAAACCTACCTAGACTGAACATTCAGTTTAATATCAAGTTTCTCCCCATTTAACAGTGTAAGTTTCCGCATAATCAAGCGAATATTAGAATCTATAAGGCTCAATTTTTATGGACTCAAAGGGCAGAAATCAAAGCGATATGGAAGGAATCGACCCTAACTTACGTCAAGGTTTTGTGTTAAATGACATTGTGGTATTACCCGACGATGGTGAAGTGATTGTTCATGGGGAACGGCGTCATTTGCCTCCTAAAGCTTTTGAAATCTTATTATATTTATGTTCAAACCCTGAGCAGTTGCTTTCAAGTCAGCGATTGCTCGCTTTTGGTTGGGGGAAACTTAATCGAAAGCGTAGAAATTTGAGCCATGTAATTAGCGAAATTCGCCACGCCTTAGATGATCACAAAGAGTCCCCTGTTTTTATCCAAACCATTACCCGAAAGGGCTATCGATTAATCGCGACAGTCGCCCCCCTTGATGAAGAGGCGCTTAACCGAAAGCGTGCTGCGTTAAAAGCGCCGTTGTCTACCACGCATTCTGCCGATAGCGCACATACACCGCAATGGCACTTAAATATTGCCCTGTTAAAAAACTCTAATTTATTTCGTGTTAGCGTGGCTTTTTCGATTATGACTTGGCTCATTATTCAAATTATAGCCATTATCTTTCCGATTTTTAATGTGCCTGATTGGGGCATTAAAATTGTTGTTTTAGTACTGGTTGTCGGTTTTCCAATATTACTTATTTACACATGGTTTCAGGATATTAATGTCAAAAAAGACTTATTTAAAGCTGATAGAAATCATCCGAAGAAAAAGGTGTTTTACAAACAGTTGGCGTTTGATTTTTTCTTTATTGGCGCGTTGTCCATTTTAGGTGGCTTTTTATCGCTGCATTTAATTGACTCTATTTATAATGAAAAACCCAAGGTCGCAGCGCTGAAAACTAGCCTACCTATTCAAGATAATCTCATTGCGGTTATCCCTTTTGTGTTTGATGAGCAAAGCCAATTACCACATTATTTTGAATCCACCTTTCAAGGCGAAGTGATTAGCGCCTTAAGCAAGCAAAGCGCTTTTAATTTAATGTCTCAGCGGGCAGTAAATGAAATTCCCCAAAACAGCAAACTATCCACCTATGCCGAAAAACTCGGGGTGCGATATTTAGTCGATGGCGCCATTACTGAAAATGCAGGTGAATTTTCAATAATATTACATATTACTGATATCAAAACGTATTTACAGGTGTGGTCTTCGGTTGTTAAAGGTGATGTCGGCAATATTTTGTTGGTGCAAAAACAAATATATCGTGAGCTTTTTAATGCCTTATCACTGATTGCACAGTCGAGTGAATTAGATAGTCAGGACCTTATCAGCACCGATGATTTCAAAGCTTATGACAGTTATATACAAGGTAAAAGCGAGCTGTTTAAAGCTCCCACTCAGGCCACATTAGCCCAAGCTGAATTTCATTTTATGAAGGCGTTGGCATTTGATGGGGAATTTACCTTAGCCAGCGCTGGTTTATGCCAAACCTATCTAAATCAATACCAGATAAATAAAAAACTTGCGACGTTTGAATCAGCCCAGCAAATTTGTAATGCACTGACTCAGGTGTCGAATTTAAAAGAAGAAGGCTTAGTTGCCTTAGGTAACCTAGAGCGCTTAAGTGGCCGTTATTCACAATCTATTGCGTTTTTTGACGAGGCATTAACCCTTAACCCTAAAAATATTGAAGCAATTATTGGCGCAGCCGACAGTCAGACTCAACTGGGTCACAATGATAAGGCGGTGGATTTATTTGCTAATGCGATTCAATTAGAGCCGGGATACTGGAAAAATTATCAGCGCTTTGGCAATTATTACTTTAATAATGGTCAATATAAAAAAGCCAAAGATAAATACCTTAAAGTCACATTATTAAAGCCTAACTACGCTAATGGCTACAGTAGTTTAGGCGGCGCCTATTTTCTTGATGATGAATTAGAAAAGGCCACTATGGCGTGGCAAACCGCATTATCTTTAGCACCTAATGCGTTAACTTACTCAAACCTTGGGACAGCACTCTTTTTTAGATATGAGTTTACTGATGCAGCCCAAAGTTATCGTAAAGCCATTAAGCTGAGCCCCAACGACCCTGTGTTGTGGGCTAATTTAGCGGATGCAGAAAAGTTTTCCGGTGATACCACTCAAGCCCTTCAAAGCTATCAACAAGCCTATAAATTAGCTCGTGAGCAATTTGTAGTTAATCCTAACGACCATGTTATGCAAGCAATGTTTGCCAGATATCAATCAGAGCTTGGGGAGTGTGAACCGGCATTGCAAAAAATAACCTCAACTCAATTACAAGATAGCCCCGATCCATATCTTTTTTATGATATGGCCATTGCGGCGATAAATTGTGATGAAAAACAACTGGCTATTCAGTATATCGATAATGCCCTTAAATTAGGCTATTCGAAAAAGTTGCTGGCTAGAGATATTCAGTTTCAAGGTGTTTACGTCAACATGGCGATGCCATAACGCAATAAAACAAGGAAGAAGGCAATGAATATTACTATAAAACCATTACTCACAGCTCGAGCATTAACCTTAGTTACACTCATAGGTCTATTGGGGATGTTTTCACGACAAAGTCTTGCTGAAGATCAAACCATTAGTTTGGTTGCCAGTGAGTGCGCTGTCACGGTAACACCTAATGAAGGTAGCGGCTGTGAGCAAGGGCAATGTGAAGGGGTTGAAGCGTGTATCTGCGCTAAGCGAGGTGACTTTATCACTTGGGAAATGAGCGATAATAATAGAGCCAAATTTAAGTTAAAGTTTAGCGAAAATTCGCCGCTTAAAGAACAATGTGGTAAGAATTTTAAAAAAGGTAAAGTAAAGTGCAAAGTGAAAGAAGAGCTTGACGTTGGGGAAAGCTTTGACTATTTGGTGATGCTTGAAGGTTGTGATGAAGGCACAGATCCACGTATTGTTATTTCGAAATAATAACGACTCAGTGAAAGTCAGAGTATGCATAATAGGCTGATTTATATGTTAGTTTATAGCTTGTTTTATATTTGGATTTATAAAAATCTGCGCTGGCATGACTTTTATGGGCGCGAAATTGATTATCAATAAACAAATATTACAGATTTTAAGGTCAATGGTCTTACTCCCATTGGCCTGTTTTTCAGCGTCGGCAGCTGAAACTCAAAGGTTTACTTGGCCTAACGGCGAAAAACTAGCAGTGAGCCTTTCTTATGATGATGCCTTAAACAGCCATTTAGATAATGTGTTGCCAGCACTGAATAAGCATCATTTTAAGGGCTCTTTTTATGTTATCTCCACGTCTTCGGTATTAGCGCAGCGAAAGAGTGAGTGGCAAGCTGCAGTTAAACAAGGTCATGAGCTAGGTAATCACAGTATGCAGCATCCTTGCCGCGCCTCATTGCCCAATAGGGGCTGGGTTAAGGTAGAGCAAGACCTTGATCATTATAGTGTCACACAGATGATTGATGAGCTTAGTGCTGCTAATACTTTTTTAAATGCTATTGATGGTAAAACTGAGCGCACCTATACCGTCCCTTGCGGTGATTTACTGGTGGGCAGTGCTTTACGCTTAGATGATGACTCGACTGGTGGTCAAGAGTACCTTAACAAAGTAAACCACCTCTTTACCGCGATTAAAGGCCACGGCGCTGACACACGCTTTAACCCCATCATTTACCCAACCGGCGAAACCGGTAAAGCGTTAATTGCTTATATTAATAATACCTCTACAGATACCTTGCTGATTAACTTAGTTTTTCATGGGGTGGGCGGTGATTACTTATCGGTATCATCCAAAGCTCATGCTGAACTATTGGCTTATTTAGCGGCCAACCGTGACAAGTACTATGTCGATTCATACCTTAACCTGATGAACTATGCAGCCGCTCAGCAATAACACTTTTTTAGATTTGGGTGTTTTAAGCTTTGGCTATATTTAGTGAGAGGCAGTGACAAGTATCATGTGGATTCATACCGTAATTTGATGAACTATGCAGCTGCGAAGTAATAGCAGCTAATTCTATTTAGCTTGTTTCAGCTTACGCTATCTTTAGCTTAATTCAGCCTTTAACATCAGCCTTTAACATCAGCCTTTAACATCAGCCTCTAATATTAGCTGTAAATAAACTCTGCCAACTCAAGATCTCATTTAAACACAAGATGACTTTTATTCATGTTGGATAACTGTAGAATCCGCGGCTGTTTTATCACTAATTTTGTATTTATCATGATTGATCTGGCTTTACTTCCTGTTTATTTAACCACTGTGGTCGCTTTACTGCTAATACCTGGGCCTGACATGCTGCTGATCGCCAGCTCGAGTTTAAGTTATGGCCGCAAGGTGGGCGTGTATGCAAGCTTTGGCAATGCGACCTCTGGGCTTATTTTAACTTTGCTGGCAGCTATGGGTGTGTCGGCGTTAGTGGCAATGAACCCGATGGCATTAGAAGTGCTGCGGGTGCTAGGCGGCGCTTATTTATTAAAAATGGGCTGGGATTGTATGCGCAGCAGCGCAGCTGATGCCCCTGAAATTGAGCAGCAAAATAATTTAGCCAAATTACTTTATCGCCGCGCGGTAATGAGTAACCTGCTTAATCCCAAGGCGCTGATATTTTTTGTGTTATTTTTGCCGCAGTTTGTCTCAACCCAGCTTAGTGCCAGCTCAGGCGAGCAGATGTTGACTCTTGGGCTGATACTGAACGTCATGGGGCTCGCTTTTAATTTACTGCTGGTGGCTTTAGTGGGCAGTTTAGGTAAGCCGCTGCTTAAAAATGACAAGTTTAGAACCTATCAAAATAAGTTTATGGGATTGATATTTTTTGCCTTAGCCATTTGGTTGCTAGCTTCTCAAGTGCAAAGCATTAGTTAGGCCAATATAAGGTATTGAATTTTAAAGCGACTTTGCTTAAAAATAAAAAACGGAATGAGCTGCCACTCATTCCGTTTTTTGTTTTAGAGAACAAACCATTAATATTCATAGCGTGTTCTTGATATCTGCTTTTAAGCCGCTTTAACGTTTTCAGAGATGTAATTCATTAAGTACTGCGCATCCTTGTAAACGCCGCCTAGGGTGGCAGAGCCTCGGGTATAAAGCCACGGCAAGCCAATAAAATACAAGCCCTCAATATCATTACTGACACCGCGATAATTGCTGGGGTAGTTCATTTCATCAAATGAGATACCGTCAATCCAAAAAAAGTTGGGTTTAAAGCCTGTAGCCCAAATAATATTTCTGATGCTACTCACACTGCCTTTTTGAAATTTAATACTGCTTTCATCGGCTGACAAGGTTCTGCCCATGTGGATGACATTGTCTTTTGCTAGTAGTGATTTTACGTCAGTGCCAATGACAGGTTGCACGCCGCTGCTCAACCACTTGCCAATTTTGCTAAAACGGTTAACCGATAAAAAGCCGATTTTGGTGAACCACCACCATAGGGTTTTACCTAAAAAGGCTTGGGGAATGGCTTTGATTTTATTGGTGCCAGAAAAATGCACTGTGCGGCCGGTATCGGCTATTTCAGATAATATTTGCACCCCAGAATCACCCGCACCCACGACTAAACAATCACCTTGTTGCAGTTGAGATGGGCTTTTATAGTTTTCACTGTGCAGTTGAACAACATCTTTGGCAATATCAGCATGACAAGGTGGGGTGTAAGGGGTATGAAACGGCCCGGTGGCAATGATGACTTGTTTGGCTTTATAGCTTGTGCTGGCAGTAGTTATGTCAAAAATACCATTCACTTTTTTAATCGAGGTGACCTTTTGGTTAAACTCAATCGGTATCGAGAACTTATCTACATAACTTTTTAAGTAGTCTGCCACTTCATATTTATTGGGGTAATAACCTTTGGGAAAAGGAAATTTCATACCCGGTAGATGGTTATATTCAGTGGGAGTAAACAGGGTTAAAGAGTCCCAGCGCTTGAGCCATGGAGCCCCTATATATTCATTGGCATCGAGAATGAGATAGTCTTTATTATTGCTCGATAAGTTATACGCCATAGCAAGGCCAGACTGCCCTGCGCCAATGATGATAAATTCTTTCATGGAACCCCAATAAATACATATGGTTATTATTATGGGCTGCATTCTAACAGAACATCAGCGCTGAATCGGCTGTGGCCTTAAAAGAGTTAATGGCGTTACTGTAAACCTTGGTCGCTTTTCAGCGTTTAAATTAAACTCTAAAGGTTTAATTTCAATAAAAAACCACGGTAAATACCGTGGTTTTTTGTTTGTGACTAGCCTTAGCTATATTACTTCTTAAACGCAGCTATTTCTTGCTCAACAGCTGCCACCACAGTATGCGGGCTACTGATGTATTTTGAGTGATCGATAAATATAGCGTTATCACCTACAGTCATCACTAATGCTGGAAAACTGTTAGTACCAATGACCTGTTGGATTTCGGCAATGCCTTCGAGTACGTATTCAGCGTCCATACTCAGCTCATCTTTAAAGACTTTATTTGATGGCGACAGTTTAAACTTTTCAACGATAGCATTGAAATCATGCTTAGTATCAAGCGGGTTACCTTCGATAAAGTGTGCTCTTTGAATCGCATTAAGTACAGGCAGTTGTTTATTCGCTTGCTTGCTTTGCAACCATCCCATTAGGTTAGCGGTTTTGACTGAGTTTTTAGGGCTATTGGCATAACGAATATGATCTCTGCCAAACTTAAGTCCACTCATTCTTGCTGCCGCTTCCATTTGCTCTTCGCCAGCACTGTCTTTGCCGATGAAATTGGCGCAATGTAATAAGTTTACATTCATTTCAGGGTAGGCTTCTTGTAATGCATTCACCAAAGGTGTTGCGGCGTAGCTCCAAGGGCAATGTGAGTCGTAGATGAAATAAAGCTCGGTGGTCATAGGAAAATTCTTGTTTGCTATCTGATGAGTTGATCCTAGTGAGTTTGTGGCCATTATTCAATGATTGAAAGCATACATAGCTAATAAGTTGGCTGTTTACATCTTGCAGAGGGGCTGACCCTTTACAATCGATATCGTGCTTTGAATTTTTCCTTATACAATTCAACCATCAAACGATAGCACATATCGATGGTAGGGCTTGATTTAATCGAACCAGACGTTTAAGTCCTAAGTAATCTTTTTGAGGTACAAAATGAAGCTAGCAAGTAACTTAAAACCTTTGGTCATAGCAATGGCATTAATCTGCCAAGCGATGTGGCACCACTAAAACGTTACTGCGAACTCGCTCTAAGATCGACTCAGCGGTATTTCCGAGCATAAATCCAATAATGCCTTCTCGCTGGCGAGCGCCTATAACAAGATATTGAGCTTTTAGGCGACAACTTAATTCGAACAGGCATAGATCGGCATTGCCTGTCAGGATATGCACATGCTCCTTATCTAGGCCAAGCTTTGCAATCTTGCTGTCATAACGCTGGTAAGCTTCTTTCACTAAGGTGTGAGTATTGACGATATCCATATCCCGCAGTATTTGCGGAAAACGCACCACGTAGCCTAGGTGTAAATCACAACCCGTAGCCTTAGCAAGTTGCTGGGCTTGGGTAATTACATCTTGGTTGAGGGCTTGTTTTAGTGGATCGCTAGTGCCCAAGTCCAGCGCCATTAAAATTGAATTTGCCTTATGCAAGGGGTGATTACTCAATAACATCAACGGTACTTTGATATGACGAATAAGCTGCCAATCTAAAGGGCGAAAACAGGCTGATTCATGAATAGATTTTAGCATCATGGCGTACTTGTCGGGGGTGACATACTCACATACATGTTCAACTAAATGCTTACACCACATATTAGTAAACTGTACCTCATTGGCATTGAGAACACTCAGTTGTTGCTTCACTGCGGCGCTATCATCGGCGCGAACTTGCTCTCGAACCACGCCGGCAATACGGGGATTATAGTAAGCATCGCCACTTAAGGACTCATAACTGTAGGACATGATTTCAGGAACTAAGCCTAACTGTTTAGCGAGGTTAATCCCTTCTTTTATGGCATTAGTTTGCTGCTGATGCTGTTGTGAAATAATAAATAATTTACTCATTTTCATTTCCTCTGACACTAAGTATAAGCTTAGCAGTTGGTTAAAAATCAACCTTGATCTTTGTCATCTAAACGCTCAATATTTAATCAATAACAATAAAAAGATTAAGGTTAATATGAACGTTGACCAGTTTGTTATTTCACTTTGCCTGATTTTGTTTTTGGGCAAACTTTTTGGCGAGATTTTTCAACGCTTCGAACTGCCAGAGGTGGTGGGAGAGATTCTTGCGGGCTTATTATTGGGCCCGTCGCTTACTAATGTTATCAGCCCTGATCCTACTTTGACTGTATTGGCAGAGCTTGGGGTGATCTTGCTGCTGTTTTCCATTGGCTGTGAAAGCTCAATTAAAAGACTTTATCAAGCTGGTGGTCGCGCGGTAAGCGTGGCCTTAGTGGGAAATTGTTCCGGCTATTGTGATGGGCGTGAGTGGTGCCTACTATCTTACCGACTCAATATTCACCGCTATTTTTCTTGGGTGTGCCTTAACAGCGACGAGTATTGGCATTTCATTACGGGTGTTGGTTAATGCCAATCATGCAAAAACGACCGCGGGACATATTATCTTAGGCGCCGCCGTGTTTGATGATATCGGCGGAGTGATTTTGCTCAGCATTTTGTTCAACTTTGCAGCCCATGGGGAGTTTGATGTATTTAGCACGCTATTACTTATCACTAAAGTGCTGGTGTTTTTGTTACTGACGCCGCCCGTGGCTAGGGTGTTATTGTATTTTGCACGAGTACTAAAACCGGCTAGCGATAATTCAGGTTATGAAGTTATCATCACTATGATTTTAGTGTGCTTGTTTGCATGGCTAGCACACTTATTCGGTGCGCCAGCCTTGTTAGGCGGCTTTGCGGTTGGCTTAGCACTTAGCCGCCAATTTACCTCACCACTCAATCGCTACCTAGTTAACCCTTTTGCCTTTACCCACAAAATGGAGCAATCAAGTAAGGCATTAGTTGACGTTTTTACCCCGATATTTTTTGTTTACGTTGGAATAAGCTTAGATCTGAGCCAGCTAGATTACAGTACTAGCGGGGTATTGCTGTGGCTGTCATTGTTAGCCATTGCCAGCAAACTGGTTGCCGGCACGGTTGCTGGTGGTAACTGGCAAAAGAAACTTATTGTGGGTAGCGCTATGGTGCCGCGAGGGGAGGTCGGCTTAGTGTTTGCTGAAATGGGGCTGAAGACGAACATTATCGACAATAAATTATTTACCGAGTTAGTGGTGATCATAGCAATCACCACGTTAATCGGCCCCATGTTGCTCAAATGGAGTTTGAACAAGCATGGTCATCATTCGCAAGTAGAATAAACCTTAGTCAGCTTGGTCATTAACCACTGTCAGGGTAAAAGTTAATTTTTGCACCGACTGTGACGGCTGGTTATTGACCATAGAATACGATGGCATTGGGAAGGTGACATAGGGTTGCCCTGATTGTCCATCTACGCTTATTTGGCCTTTATCGTCAAAGGTAAACGATAACAGCTCGCCGTTCCAAAGCTGCAGTTCTTTTCCTTGATTATCTTCTCGCCATTGGGTGACCCATTTCATCACTAGCGTCGCCTTACCTGGGCGAGCATTATTTTGAAAGACACTGGCTTTTACTGACTCAATATCAGTTTTATTGCTGTGGATCTCAAGTACAGGGCTGCCTTTATCTAATGATAAATATAGAGGTAGCGTTAATGTTTTGCTGGCATCTGCTTTATCGGTAAAGGTCATATCTAATTGGGTGCTGACACAAAGTTGACTCCAACTGGCATCTTCGCTTTGGTATATATCTTTGATGACAATGTCGGTTTGGTATTGCTGAATATGGGCTTTAGCATATTGGTCAAATTTATTATCAACGATATAGCCTGATAGGGTATTGGCTGTAAATACGCTGAGTGAGCCGATATTGGCATTGTTATCCGTCACGCACCTGCCAGTGTTTTGTGTCACGCTGATATCGAGGTCTTTTTTAGCGCTGATGACAGAGGTGGTTGATTGACAGCCACAAAGCGCAAGTAGTGTTGCTAAGGCAACTCCTGTTAATTTTACCCTTGAATGATTCTTAGCAGTTATCCCCATACCTATTTCCTTATGTAAGTAATTTTTATTTACAACAATAAGCATAGACGCTGTTAGCGGTTAAGTTGCTCACAACTGGAGTTTTATTTATCAAAGAGCCGCTAGAGGATGTTTATTGAGGAAGCGAGAGCCGACAACACTGAGACTCTAGGCCTCAGTGTTGAGGATATTCTTATCTTGTTTAATATCAGTAAAGGTTAATGTTAACCGAGCTCAGCTTGTGGATCTGGCGCGCGCATGCGCTGCCACCATTCATCGCTAGCATCAATTTGCCCTTGCAGATCGATAGCTGGGTATGGGATGTTTTTTCTACGGCAGGCCTTGGCGAATATTGGGTGACCTTGTTCAAATAACATGGTTTGGCAGTAGCTGTGATCAAGCTGGCGGCTACCGTACATATTAGCTTGTTGGCGTTGACGCTGGGCTTCATACATGACTAAGGCTGCAGCGACTGATACATTCAGTGATTGCACCATGCCAATCATAGGGATGATGATATGTTGATCGGCGGCTGCGATGGCTTCAGGGCTGACACCATCACGCTCGTTACCCATGATGATGGCAGTTGGACGGGTATAATCGATTTCGCGAAAATCTACCGCAGTGTCTGAAAATGTGGTGGCTAACACCTGCATTTTTTGCGCTTTAAATTGCTTATTTGCATCATCAAAATTGCGGTGATTGACGGTATTAACCCACTGCTGACTACCAGATGCAGTATTGCCTGAAACCCAAAGGCTGTTATCGGGCATAACCGCATGAATTTGATGGATGCCAACGCTATCAGCGGTGCGCACCACGGCTGCAATATTTTGCGATTTATGGACTTTATCGAGGCAAACTGTCAGGTCGACTTGGCGATTATCAAGCATCTGATTTATTCGGGCTAAACGTTCTGGGCTCATGGGGCTGTTCTACTTGGTTTTATCTAAGAAAAAGCGAATTAATAAAAGGCGTATAATCCGTCCGTAACTGCTGAGTTAATATCTGCGTCATTATAACGCTTAATTGCTAAAGCTAAAATGCTATTCAGTTGTACATGTTTGATTTTAGTTATTAATCTTAGTTAGGGGACAAAACCTTAAATAATTCATTTTAAATTACTCCCCCCGTACACATGATGAGTTGACGCAAGGTATTAATTTATTTGGCTAACCGTCTCGTTGTACTTTTTGGGCTGCGTTGGTCAATAGCATTAATGACTTGCGGAGTTATTATGTGCTTTACATTGGTGGGTATGTCATTTTTCAGGGACGAACTTTCTCTAGGTTGACTTGTTTTCAATAAATAATAAAAGGATTTAAAAATGAATTATTAATTACTGTTTTGATGCTGAAATTTTATCGCCAAAATTGCATCTGGCCATTTGAGTGCTAAGATTAATTCAGTGCAGGTAAGCACATAAGGAATTTATTATTTTAAGCTCATACAGGGAGTTAGCATGAGTCGCTTCACAAGGATGCCTCGTCTACTTTTAGTAAGCCACTTTGCAATGAAATTGAGGTTAGCTTGCCTATTCCTCGGTTTTTTTTGTCCTTTTTTCTGTCACCTTACGGCAGCAGCTGAAGCTGAAGCAATTCCTAATGATGAGCAAGTAGTGCGTATTGCTTACCGAACTGATAGCACTCCGTTGCAATATCTTAATGACAAAGGCCAAGCTGCTGGTATTTTAATTGATTATTGGCGTACTTGGTCGCAAATCACAGGTAAAGCCGTTGAATTTGTACCAGGCTCTAATGCAGAAGGGCAAACTTGGTTAGCGCAGAATAAAGTCGATTTGTTGGCTGGGGTATTTCAAAATGAAAAACGCGCTAAAAGTATGTCTTTTTCTGCGCCACTGTTACATAGTGAATATTTCTTATATGCCAATGCTGTAGAGCAAGGTATTGAATTTATTAAACAAATACCACAATACCGTATTGGTGTTACCCACAATAGTTTTCATCATAATTGGCTAAAAAAATATTTCCCCAATGCCGACATCAGGACTTTCAAAGGCTATAAAGCATTATTTGATGCTGCAATTAATGGCGAAATAAGCCTGTTTATCTGCCAGCCGCTTTACCTTGACACCTATTTAAAACAAACACCTGCAACGACTAAATTCAAAACCATTGAATCCGCATTATATTCACATCCTTTTCGCGCAGCAGTGAAGAAGGGAAACGTTGAATTACTGCAAACAATAGATACAGGCATACAACAAATAGATAATAAGAAAAAAGATGCGATATCTGCTAAGTGGAGTGGTTTTCATTGGGAGTATCAAAATTTAGCTGAACCGTTATTAGTGACACAGCCAATTATTACCCTTACAGAAGAAGAAAAAGCATGGCTAGCTGCTCATCCGATTATTCCTATTGGCGTAGACGGTCGTTGGCCGCCGGTAGATTTTATCGACCCTAATGGTGAGCACTCGGGAATTTTACATGACTATTTAACCCTTTTTGAAAAGCAGTTAGGAGTGAGCTTTGACACTCGAGTGTTTGGTAGTTTCCAAGATATGCTTTCTGCGGTTAGTTCTGGAAATTTAAAACTAGGTGCAACATTAGTAAAAAAACCAGACCGTGCCAAAAACCTGTGGTTTAGTGCGCCTTATTTTAGTGCGATTAAGGTGATTGTTTCTAAAACTGGCGCACAACAATATTCCAAATTGACAGAATTGTATGGCAAGAGATTAGCATTAGAGAAAGGCTTTTATTTAGTCGATGAAATTAGCAATAATCATCCCGAGATTAATCTAATGACCTTTTCAACAACTGAAGAGGCATTGAAAGCGGTCTCTTTCGGTACAGTTGATGCGTATATTGGCAATCAAGCGGTTGTCACTTGGCTTATGGATAGTTTGCAGCTGACTAATTTAACCTTTAGTGGCGATCCTATGTTTGCGCCCGCTCATCAAAGATTTGCCATTTATAAAGATCCTGAATGGGAGCCCTTGCTTGGCATTCTCAATAAAGCCCTCGATTCGATAAGTGTGTCAAGACGCCAGCAGATACATACTGATTGGATTAATCAAGACAGTAAAATTAGCAGTCCACTTATTTTTACTCAAAAACAGCATGCATGGTTGGAGGCTCATCCCACTTGGCGACTAGGAGTTGATAACAGCTGGCCGCCTTTTGAATTTATTGATGATAACGGTGTTTATTCTGGGATGTCGGCAGATGTGATGTCCAGATTGACAAATTTAATTGGTGCAGAGTTTATTTCCCCTGTTAACAAACCCTGGTCCCAAGTGTTGGCAGAGTTTTCCGCTGGAGAGCTAGATATTTTACCTGCTGTAACCCCCACACCTGAACGGCGCGAGGTGATGCTGTTTTCTACCCCTTATTTGGAAAGTCCATATATGGTGTTAGTTCATCAAGATACCCGTTTTGTGACCAGTCTTGATGATCTTGATAATAAGCAAGTCGGTGTGGTTAAAGGCTATGCCATCGAAGAGACATTAAAACATGATTATCCACAATTTAATTTAGTACCATTTTCATCCAATAAAGAGGCACTGATTGCACTAAGCGCTGGTGAAATTGATGGCTATATTGGTAATTTAAATGCCTCATCTTGGACATTAGAAGAACTCGGTATTCGTAATGTAAAAGTGACCGCAACCACGCCTTATACCTTTAAACAATCAATCGGTATTCGCAAAGATTGGCCTGAATTGTTGGAAATTGTCAATCTCGCGATTGCGAGAATTGATCCTCAGCAACGGCAAGCTATCGAAAATAAGTGGTTTTCTGTGCAGTTTGAACATCAGGATAATCATTATCAGATTTGGCGGGCTATCTTAATTACCTGTGGCATATTGTTGCCAATGATACTGTATACCCTTGTTTGGAATAGAAAGCTTAATAAAGCAAGGCTTAAATTAACACAAAGTAGTAAAAAACTTGAGGAGGCAAAGCGTGATGCATTACAGGCTAGCGCTTTTAAAAGTCAGTTTCTTGCCAATATGTCCCATGAAATTCGCACCCCCATGAATGCCATTATTGGTATGACGCATTTATTGCAAGGGACAGAATTAAATCATAAACAACAGGATTATTCTGAAAAAATAAGACGAGCGTCTTTAAGTTTGTTGGGGATTATTAATGACATACTCGATTTTTCAAAAGTAGAGGCGGGTAAACTCGAAATTGAACAGAGCGAGTTCCTCTTACATGAAGTATTTACTAACATTGCCAACCTATTGGGGATAAAAGCCGTCGATAAAGGCATTGAGCTGCAGTTTGAGTTAGACCCTAAAATACCAGAAACAATTATTGGTGATGCGTTACGCATTGAGCAAGTGCTAATAAACCTAACCCAAAATGCGATAAAGTTTACCGAAAAAGGTGAGGTATTGCTGCGTACTAAAATGCTGTCGCAAACAGACGAGCAAGTAGCCATAGAATTTTCAGTTAAAGACACAGGTATAGGGATTGAACCAGCTAATTTAACTAGTATTTTCAATGCCTTCACTCAGGCTGATGGCAGTATTACTCGGCTCCATGGTGGTACTGGTTTAGGCTTGAGCATCAGTAAGCAATTAGTTGAATTAATGCAAGGTGATATTTCTGCAACCAGTCAACCCGATCAAGGTAGCACCTTTAGCTTTAGGCTTAATCTTGCAGTGCCTAAAGTCACTTCTAGTCGAAAATCAGTCATTACGGAATGTGCTTCCCTTAAAGGGATGAGAGTGCTTGTGGTTGATGATAATGACAATGCCAGAGAAATTTTAAAAGAGCTGCTGGAGTCATTTTCCTTTGAAGTTGAGACCGCAGTCAGTGGTGCGCAAGCGATTGAAATGCTTAGCGTGATCAACAATATGGAAGATGAGCGGCCATATCAATTAGTGTTAATGGATTGGCAGATGCCAAAAATGAATGGCATTGAGGCTAGCCGAAGCATTAAATACTTACCGCTGCGTAAGCAACCGTCAATAATCTTAATTACCGCTTACGGGCGTGAAGATGTGATGAATGAGGTGGAAAATGATTTGCTGGATGCATTTTTAATTAAACCGCTTAATGCGTCAGTGCTATTTGATACCTTGATGAAAATCTTTGAGCCTTCGCAGCCCATGGGGCCAGCAACAGAGAAGAATACGATTGAGCAGTTAGAGGGCCATGTGTTATTGGTAGAAGATCAATCGATTAATCAACAGGTCGCTACTGAATTTTTACAGCGTATGGGGTTAACCTCAGCAGTAGCCGACAATGGTAAGCAAGCAATAGAAATGGTTGATGAGCAGACATTTGATGTTGTTTTGATGGATGTACAAATGCCGATTATGGATGGTTTCGAAGCCACCGAAATCCTCCGCAGCCGTTTTGATAAAAAACAACTCCCGATTATTGCGATGACCGCCCATGCGATGAAAGGGGATCGCGATAAGTGCTTACAAGTTGGGATGAACGCTCACCTGGCTAAACCCGTTGAGCCCGATCAGCTTTATTTAGCCCTTAGCCCCTACCTTACCCATAAACAAAGCCAGAAAGTTCAGGGGCAGCAAAATATGTCGCTTGCCCCCATAGAGGGAGTTGATGTGCACTGGGGTATTAAGCGATTAGGGGGCAACCAACAGCTTTATGCGCAACTTATTGGTGAGTTTTATCAGCGTCACAAAGATCAGTTGCACTTGTTGCAGAGTTATCAAGATGCTGACGATTTAAAATCAACCATACGAGCCGTTCATACTTTAAGAGGTGTTGCTGGCAATATTGGCGCTAAACAACTAGAGCTGGCGTCGGCTAATCTAGAAAGCCAACTGCATAGTCACCCATCCCCCTTTGATGTCCCTGAGTGGCAAGCTTTTACCGATAGTCTTACGGTATTAATCGCAGGGCTTGAGCAATGCCAATGGATTAATCAATCCGTAAGTAATAGCACTGACATAAGACAGCCGTTTAAAGTATCAGCCAATTTAAGCAGGGTTTTATCACCGCTTGATGAGCTATTAGCAGCTGGAAATCCGCAAGCTAAAGAAAACATATTAGCCCTCGATGGCGAGGTCGATAGTCATCTGATTGAGAAACTTATCGAGCAGGTCAATGAATTTGAGTTTGATAATGCTAGAGAATTAATCGCCCAAGTCATAGCCCAAGCAGAACAGGAAACTGAACAGGAAACTGAACATGTCACCATATCTTAAAGATAAAATATTAATTGTTGATGATGAAGCATTTTACATTAGTGTATTGATCGAGGTTTTGGGGAGTAAATACCATGTTTCTGTGGCGAAAAGTGGCGAACAAGCACTGGAGCGTATCGCCCAAGGCTTTATGCCTGATTTAGTGTTACTGGATATTTTGATGCCTGGATTAGACGGCTATGAGGTATGTAAAAAGTTAAAAAGTAACCCTGACACTAGCAACATACCGATAATTTTTTTGACGGTAAAGGCTGAAATAGAAGAAGAAATATTGGGCTTTGAATTGGGTGCTGTTGATTACATCACCAAACCTTTTAGCCTTCCCATTATTCGAGCTCGAGTTAAAACCCATTTGGCCTTAACTTCGGCAAATAGAGCTCTGGCAGAGCAAAACCATGACTTAGAAGCCAAAGTGCTTGAGCGAACGGCTGAAATATCTCGAACCCAAGATGTCGCTATTTACTGTATGGCCTCGCTAGCAGAAACTCGTGATAATGAAACCGGTAAACATATTCGTCGCACTCAATATTACGTTAAAGCCTTAGCTGAATATTTAAGAGAAAACTCACCTTATTCTGCGAGTATTGATGATGCTTACATTGACCTATTGTTTAAATCAGCGCCGTTACACGATATTGGTAAAGTGGGGGTTCCGGATGCCGTTTTACTAAAGCCAGGCAAGCTTGATGAAGGCGAATGGAGTGAAATGAAAAAGCATGCCGAATATGGTAAATCAGCAATGGAAAGTGCTGAAAATGAATACGGAAATTCAAGCTATTTAAGCATCGCCAAAGAGATAGCTTATAGTCACCATGAGCGTTGGGATGGCAGCGGCTATCCAGAAGGTTTAGCTGAAGAAGATATTCCCTTGTCGGCACGGATTATGGCCATTGCCGATTGTTATGATGCACTTATTTGTCGTCGAGTTTACAAGCCGCCTTTTACACACGAACAGGCTACAAGCATAATCAAAGAAGGCCGCGGCTGTCATTTCGACCCACATATAGCAGATGCCTTTGATGCGCTTCAAGAAGAGTTTATTAAAATTGCCGATCGCTTTCAGGATGATGATTAACCTTAACGATTAAGCAATAAAAGAGGCGTGACAAGCCTAATGCACTTTAAGTCTTAGGCTAACGTTCTATTTTAAATCAATTTATAACATTGTCGTTATTTTAAAGAGCCTATGTTGTTTGGCGGATTTGCTATCTCAAAAAAGGGTCAGCGGATTGTTGAGGGGGAATAAAGACTACTGCGTGACAGTGGCGCTAATCGTTAAATAGGCTTTTTGGCTATTGGGTACAAGCATTATTGTAAAACTCGTCATCTAATTTAAAGCAAGATATTGGATTTATTATATATTTCTAATGATTTCTCACGTTGCCCTCATTATAATAATTAACATATTAGACTTAAGGTGTATGAGTTTTATGAGTGATAAACAATATCATCACGGTGACTTAAAGGCGTCTTTGATTGCTGCAGCCAATACTATCTTGCAACGCGATGGCGCTAATGCCTTGTCACTGCGGGCGATAGCGGCTGAAGTGGGTGTTTCTCATATGGCACCTTATGCGCATTTCAAAAACAAAAAACAATTGCTGAGTCATATTATTGAGTCTGGTTTTGTACTCATGGCTGATGCGATGGAACACTGCACGGCACATCTAGATAAAAATGATGCTGCGGTAGCGGGAGAGTTAGTGTTGGCTTATGGGGTGAGCTACTTAGAGTTTGCCATCGCGAATCCACAACTATACCGTTTGATGCTTGGTCAAGTTGAGGCTTCAGCAATGAAAACGCCAGCATTAAAGACAAGTTCGTCGACTGAACAAAATAACCATAGTGAGAATAGTCATAATGAAAATGAGCAACTAAGACGACCATTTAATTTGCTTCGCTCCGCCTTTGCCTTACAAAATGAAGACAACCAAAAAGTAAAAGCCCAAGCAATTGGCGCTTGGGCTATGGTACACGGCATGGCGGCACTTATGACCGAAGGCCATATTCAGTTACCGCAAGGGGTTAACTTAAAACAATATTTAGCTGACGCCAGCTCGGTTTATTTCAAGCTTAAATCATAATTTCAATGTCGCTTAAGGGAAAAGCCACACAAGAATGACACCAGCCATAAGCTTCATCGGTTGAGCGTAGCTTTGCTTCTGCGGGGTTAAATACCGCGCCGTTTAGCACCTTCACTCGACATAAGCTGCATTCACCAGAGCGGCAGGCATTCTCGGCGCTAAAGCCATAACGCTCCATGCTGTTGAGTAATGGCTCATCCACTCTGGCTTCAAAACTGCCTTGGCCTTTAATCGTCACCTTAATCACATCTGAGGCGTTAACATTGCTCGGCCATCCCGCTAAGTTTTGTGGGTTTTTAGGCGGGCCATTACATTCTATTCGTACTCGTCTGGCTTTGACGTTAAGTAGCCTGAGTTGCTCAGCGCAGTGGTCATGAAAGCTGGTAGGCCCGCATACATAGAACATCTTCTGTGATAATTTTTCAGCGTCATCCCCTAACAATTGTGTCAGCCGCTCAACATTAATCCGTCCTGTCATCCCTTGGTATTGCTCGTTGGGACGGGTAATGATCCAACTGATGCGCAAAAAATCATGCTCTTTTTCAAGTTGCTTTAATTCTTCATCAAAAATCACATCAGCTTGATAACTGCTGGTATAGATAAGATGCAGCTTTTGGTTTTTCTTACGCTCAACTAAGGTGTTGGCAACAATGTCTTTGATCATACTTCTGGCTGGGGCAATGCCTGAACCGCCTGCAATGAAGACTAAGTCATCACCGTGAAATAGCGGGTTATGGTAAAAGGTGCCCATGGGACCTGTGCTTTCAAAGCTATCGCCTGTTTTCACTTGATCTAGTAAATAGTTAGATACAAAGCCACCCTCAACCCGTTTGATGGTTAAATCATAATATTCTCGCTGCTGGGGCGCTGAGGATATGGCGTAAGGTCTAGCGGTTTTAGTGCCGTTAATATCGACAAATAAATTAATATATTGGCCTGCCTGAAATGGCGGCAGGGTTTGGGTGTTTGAGGTTAAGCGCAAGGTGACTGTGCTTGGGGTATCGACAATCACCTCACTGACAGTGAGCTTTAATCTTTTAGGATGTAACCGAGCGATAGTTTGGGCCACATTGCCTTTTTGTTCGTTAAAGTCGGTGCCTGCCTGATACAAGTTTTTTTGGTGTGCTAGCGCTTCATTGTAACCGTCGACCGCATGCAAAATATTCACCACGGGGCGTTGTTCTTTTTCGATGACTGAATTAGGCATGTGATAACTCCTGTTGTGGTTGCGAGGCCGCTTTAGGCTTTGATAATTGCTTTAGTACTTCTTTGGCGGTGCTTTGACCGACCATATAGGTTGGCTGGAAGCCGCCCATGCCATTCCAGCAACCTGCTAAGTTGAGACCGGCTACTTCACTGACGCGGCGACGAAATATATTGGCATCTTGGGTGTTTTGCTGGAAACCATATATCGCCCCATGGGGGGTATTTAAGTAACGCATCATGGTTAATGGGGTGGCCACTTCTACTTCTTCAATATGCTCACGAATGTGAGGAAATACTCGCTCGGCGTGATCAAGGAGTTTTTCTGCAAACTGGTATTTGGTACGAGCATAATCTTCAGGGCTGAGTGCTTGCCAAGGTTCGCCATACTGCAAACAAAGTAAAGATAATGCCGACTTACCTTGCGGGGCAAAACTGGGATCATCATGGTTATAGCAGGTCATCATGGTGTGTTTTGGCGGCGTTAACGATTGCATGATCTCATGAGCCACTTCTTCATCTCGATCATCAATAATAAAGTTGGATGCCGCAGTCACGCCGATATCACTTGGGGAGCAATCTAACCCTAGGTAAAGCACAAAAGCAGAGGTGCCAATACGGCGCGACTTCATATCAAATGCGGCTTGTTTCGGCGTTGGGATATCCAGCAGTTCATTGAAGGTGTGTAATGGGCTGGTATTGGAGATAACTTGCTTACAAGTAAATATCTCATTGTGCTCAGTTTTAACCCCAACAACTTGGTTTTTATCAGTAATAATTTTGTCAGCGCCGCAGTTAAAACGAACCTCACCACCCGCATTAAGGAATGATTCCAATAAGGCGCTAGAAATAGCTTGTGAGCCGCCTTTAATATGACAAGGTTTGAATGATGCGTAGGCATATAGCATCACTGCCAAGTCACGAAACGGGAAGTCTTTTGGCGGTAAACCCAGATAGCACCAGTAGGCGGCGATAACGGCTTTAAGATCTTTATTGGTAAAAAATTGATCCAGTAATTCTTTGGCTGGCCTTAAGCCGTACTTCACAAATAACGGGCAGCTTGCTTTTAAAACTGCTTCATCATTTGAATGCCTTACTTTAGGCATGACCATAAAGCATTCCATGGCAAGGCCTGCACATAAATCTAAAAACTGGCCAATATTGTCTGCTTCTTCTGGATAGTGACTCACCAGTGTTTTACCCAGCGCTTTCCAATGTGCTGGCAAAGTAATATCAATTTCAGGCTTAGCGCCGTTAGCTGATGGCATCACAAAGCGATATAGCTCGCGCTCTTCAACCACATCAAGTTGATCCATGATGCCCAGTTCAGTGAATATTTGACGCATGATAAACGGATTTTGCTCAGTGCCCATGCCGCTAAGTTGGTGCAGAGCCACTTCAAATTCAAAATTACCGCGCACAAAAGAGGTGGCACAACCTCCAGGAATATTATGGCGTTCGAGCAATAATGTTCTTGCTCCGCCTCTTTGCAAGGTGGTTGCTGCGGTTAAGCCAGCGTTCCCTGCTCCAATTACAATCGCATCAAAATCTGTCATTGTGGTTTCAGCTCCATTGTTAGTATCAATTTGTTATATCGACTTGCGGTATAAATCCCTTGTGTCCCTTTGAACAGATAAGGCTCGAACGAGTAAGGCAAAGTTAAAAAGCAATCCTTACGGTGTAAACTTTATACTGTAAAGATATGTGTGTTATGTGTGCTTTGTCAAGATTGATTCAGTTAATCATCTCTGTTTTTTTGATCAATTAACTGGCTTTTGGACAATGGCTGTTGGTTTAGTTATCGGTTGAGCTGTCAGTTTTGTTATCGGCACTTGTAACGTCAGTGTTAACTCAGGCGTACAGTAAGGCATGACGTTAATATTCAGTCCTCACTGACTTGAGGCAGTGTTCGTGATTAAATAAATCGTTTTTGAGGCATAAAAATAATAACCGGAGCGATAAACATGAGTTGTCCCCACAGTAACTATCGGGCGATGGAAGAGGATATTCACACCGACTTTAAAGATGATATGTCCTATGGCGATTATCTACAGTTAAATCAAGTGTTGTCGGCGCAGCAGCCATTATCAGATCAACATGATGAGATGTTGTTTATTGTGATCCATCAATCCAGTGAATTGTGGCTAAAGCTAGCAGGGCATGAACTCAGTGTGGCGATTACCAATATCCAGCAGGGCGATTTTGGTCATGCTTTTAAAGTGATTTCTCGGGTCAAACAGATTTTTAACCAGTTAACTCAGTCGTGGAATATTCTTTCAACACTTACCCCTGTGGATTACCTTAAATTTCGAGATTCTTTAGGCCACTCATCGGGATTTCAGTCTTATGGTTATCGTAAGTTGGAGTTTTTATTGGGTAACAAGAACGCCTCTTTACTAAAAGTGCATGAAAGCGATCCTGTGGTGCATCAAGAGTTAACGCAAATTCTCGAAGCGCCTAGTTTGTATGATGTCACTTTAAAAGTATTGCATGAGCGTGGTTTACATATTGAAGCATTGCAGTTAAATCGTGATTTTAGCCAGCCCTATGAGCGTAATGATTCAGTGTTAAATGCATGGCTAAACGTCTACCAAAATGCCGACGAGCACTTTCAACTGTATGAACTCGCCGAAAAGTTAATTGATATCGAAGACAGTTTTCAGCAGTGGCGCTTTAAGCATATGTATACCGTGCAGCGCATAATTGGCAATAAAATGGGTACGGGCGGCTCATCTGGGGTGGGCTTCTTGAAAAAAGCCCTGGATATTAGCTTTTTCCCTGAGCTGTTTGAGTTACGCACCCATCTGTAAATTTGATTACGGGTTTACTACTATATTTACAACCCTGCTAGCACAAGTACGAGCGCGGGCAGCAATATCAGTAGCGATATCAGTAATAGTATCAGTTACAAATAACACAAGATTACCAATAAAAATAATCGGTTTTGGAGAGCAAGCATGGATCAGGATTTTGCGCTAACACTACAAACTCACTATCAAAGCTTTAAGGTGAGCGAGCGTATTTTATTGTCGGGCCACTCTCATCAAGCCTGGCCTGATGTAGCAAAGCTGGGCTTAGTAAAGTGCTTTGATGATGCCGCAAAACACATAGATGAAAAATGGTCACTAGCCTTTGAAAAAGCTGACCGGGTGCGTGACTTTTACCGTGGTTTATTGGGTGAGCCCCAAGCGCAAATTGCCTTAGGCGCTTCAACCCATGAACTGATCTTACGCTTTTTGTCCGACTTGCATTGCTTTAAACAACCCCTTAAACGCCCGATTAAGATTATCACTACAGATGGTGAATTTCACTCCTTGAGGCGCCAGCTGAGCCGTTTAAAAGACATCAATGTTGATATTGAAGTGGTTGAGGTGCAGCCAAGTGACACTTTAGCTGAGCGCATCATCAACAAGCTTGATAGCGATACCGATGCCGTAATGTTATCAGCAGTATTTTTTGGCACCAGTGAGATATTTAACGACGTTGGCTTGGTGGCAAAAGCGGCACAAGATTTAAACATCCCTTGTTTGGTTGATGCCTATCATGCCCTTAATGTGCTGCCATTTAATCTCGATGCATGGCAGCTCACCTCGGCATTTATCGTGGCTGGTGGCTACAAATATTGTCAGGCAGGTGAGGGCAATTGCATGCTGCGCATTCCTGCAGAGTATCAGGGCAGCCCGATTATCACTGGCTGGTATGCGGAATTTGAGGTACTTGATCACGTACCGGGGAAAGTGGGTTATGGCCCGGGTCAAAGCGCTTTTGCAGGCTCGACTTATGATCCCGCCAGCCATTACCGCGCCGCTGAAGTGTTTGATTTTTTTGAGCAACATAAGCTTACTGACATCAAGCTGAGGGCGATAAGTCAGCAGCAAATTACTGCCTTATGGCAAGGGATTGAAACTATGGGCTTAAGCCGTGACGTTTTAGCTTTGCCGTCACATAACATCATTGATAATGCTGGATTTTTGTCTTTAACCACCGCCAAAGCCAATCAGTGGGTTGTGGCGCTGGGGAAACAAGGCGTTTTATGTGACAGTCGCGGCAATCAGTTACGCTTTGGCCCCGCACCATACTTATCAAATGCGCAGTTATCTAATGCGCTGAATGCGATTGAGGACTTGGCTAAAAGCTTGAGCTAGTTTTTTACTAAACTTTTTTACTAAATTTCTGTTACTAAAGTTTTTTTGCTTAGCTTTTGCAGCGCTTGTCTGCTTAAAAGATTAACCAGCCATGCTACTTGGCTGGTTAATATTGAGGAGTTAATTTTGAGCGCTTCACTTTATTTACTGGGGAGTTAATGTTTACAGAGGCGTTATCGTTTGTTGAGGGATAAATTGTGACGAATAGCTTGTCGTATCTGGGTGTGAAGCTCGAAGACGCGGCTGAGATCATTTAGATTTAAGGATATGTTTTCTAACATGACCAAATCTACATTATATTCTGGGTAGTGGAGTGACATAGACATGTAGCCAGATAAGTAGCCAGTATGGCTGTACTCTAAAATGCCATCTTCTTTATTGATCCTAAGCCCGTAGCCATAACTCATGTCCGGCCATAAAAATTTAATCTTGCTATGAGACTGTGTCATAAGCCCATAACTTTTTGGGCTGATAAACTTACCAGAATGTAATTTATGCTGAAATGAGGCAAAAGCTTTTGTGGATGCAATTAACCCTCCTGCAGGGAGAAGTGCTTCGTCAATCACTAAATCTGTAGCTGTAAGAACATCTGATTCATTTAGGCCGACAGCCAGTGAAGTCACTTTTCGTCGAATATTATCAATACTGCCCACTTCTGCATAAAGCTCGTCTAGCTTATTATTTTGTGAAAACTGCACAATCTGTTGAGCAAATGATTGTTGGTTTACCTGTTCGAGTAGTTGCCCTAAAAGAGAATAACCAAAGTTAGAGTATTGAAATTGACTGCCAGGTTCAAATTTATTGGGCTGGCCTAACTTGTCAACTCCAGAGGTGTGACTAAGGAGGTGATGTATGGTAATTGTTTCGTTATATCGTTTAGGATCAAAATGAGTTTTTTCGATTGAGCTCGACTCAATACTGTTGTGCTGTTTGGGTTGATTAGGGGCAGCCTCATCAAAAAGATAACTATTCAGTGAACCCTTTAAGTCTAGCTGACCAGCATCGACAGCTTGCAGAATCAAAGTGGCGGTAATTTGTTTAGAAAGAGATGCTATAACAAAGCTAGAACCTTGGGTAATTTCTTTGCCTTTTTGTAACTTGAGCAGTGGCTTACCATTTTCTAGTAAAATGACGCTGCCACTAAATGGCTGAGGTGAATCATCTATGGTGTCCTTGATTAACCTTGCTATTGATGTAGTTGTAATGCTGACTTTTTTAGGCGCTGTATTACCTAATAACGAGGAGGCATAGCCATAGCTTTGACTAGTTAGTAATAATAAAAAACAGATTAATTTGGTGGTGTTTACACAAACGGTCATTAGTTGTCCTTAACATTATTGGGCAGCATATTTTTTGGGGGTAACTATCTTGTTATCTCAACATTCAAATAAAAAAATCAGTTGCTTAACCTTAATTGCGAAGGCTGATTTTATTTTTCACTTTTTGCCTTAATTTTATATGCTCATCATTATGTAAAAATGATCGATGATAAAGCATCGAGATGGGCGCTTTATTCATTTTCATTGGGCAAGCAAGTAGCTTTACGCCTAGCTTTGTTGCAATCGCGGCAAGTCGTTTCGGGGTGATGGATATGGCATCAGTATGGGCGACATAGGCAAGCTGTGAGACTAGCGAAGTGGCCTCATGGGCAATATCTCTGGGTTTTGGCGCGTCACTTAATAGCATAAATAAGTTCGACTTTTCGCGCCTGACATTGATGGATACATGGCGCTCATTATAAAACTCTTGTTCAGTGATTGAGTCTACAATCCGAGGATGATCTTGTCTTACGGCAACCATCACTTCTTCTTCAGATACCTTTTCACTCACCACGCTTGGGTCGTTAATGGTGACAAAGTCTAATACCAAGTCGACCTTTCGATTTCTGATATCAGTAAAAATCTGCTCTTGATTCAGCGGTGGGGTATACACGTCAATGTCGAGGCTGGCTAAGTCATAAACCAATAAATCAGGGGCATAAATTTTATGGCCGACTTTAAATAGGGCTTCATAAACTAAATCTGACGCTGGCGCGAGTTTAGTCATCATGTAATTGGCATGGGCAGTAGGCTCAATAGAGCGGCCTTTGCGGATAAATAACGTATTAGCGATATCGGCTTCAAGTTGTTTTATGCGCATACTCACCGCCGCCTGACTGATATTAAAATGCTCGGCAGCTTTAGTGTATGACTGTAATTCATACACTTTCATGAAGGTGTTTAGCAGATTCAAATCCATATTACGGCCTCTTTAATATAAGTCAGGCTTATGCTTAACATCACTTGTAGCTTATTCATCGTTGTCACAGCTTATATATAATACACCTATTGATGATATTTAGTCCCCTTAAACTGATATCTGGCTTTACTTTAAACCGAGGTGTTTATGAAAAAATCAATTATTACTACAGTAATTTTGTCTGTATGTTCTTCAGCTGTCGTGGCGCACGATCATGACCATAGCGCAGGCACCGATGAGCATGCGCTTACGACCACATTCGAATACCAAGGAAAGCCAGCCACCAAAGCGACTATTGCAGCCAATAAAGCTTTTGCCAAAACCTTAGACTTTAACAATACCAAGGGCTTTGAAGAAACCCGTAAAGGCTTAATCGCCGAATTTGATGAAACAACCGCAGCCATCATTTGGAATGATTATCGATTTTTAGAAGGTAAAACCCCTGATACAGTGAATCCATCATTATGGCGTCAAGGGCAAGTGAACCATGAGGCGGCAGGCTTGTATCAAGTCTCAGATAAAATCTTTCAGGTACGCGGCACCGACCTTGCCAATATGAGCCTTGTTAGAGGTGAAACAGGCTGGATTATTTTAGATCCGTTAACGACCCCAGAGGCTGCTGAAGCATCGCTTCGTTTTGCGTTAAACAACTTACCAGAAGACGGCGATTTACCTGTGGTAGCGATGATCTATTCCCACTCCCATGGCGATCATTTTGGCGGCGCGCGTGGTATTCAAAAAATGTTCCCTGATGTAGTGGCTTATGGCTCTAAAAACATCACCAAAGAAATAGTTGATGAAAACGTGCTAGCGGGTAATGCCATGTCACGCCGCGTGTCTTATCAATATGGCACCGTATTGCCAATTGGTGAAACCGGTATTGTTGATGCAGCGCTATCAAATGCGGTCACTAAAGGCGAGCTAAGCTACGTCAAACCAATTGAAACTAATCATAAAGCTGATATTGAGTCTTGGACTATTGATGGACTTGAATTTATTTTCATGAATGCGTCTGGTACAGAGGCGACCTCAGAAGCTGTGGCCTATATTCCAAGTATGAACGCCATTTGGGCAGCAGAGCTGACCTATAAAGGCATGCATAACATTTACACCTTACGCGGTGCGAAAACCAGAGATGCGCTACTGTGGTCAAAGAAAATTAATGAGGTGATCACTGAGTTTGGTGCTGAAGCGGATGTGTTATTTGCTGCGCACTCAGCGCCGATTTGGGGCAATGAAGATTTAAATGATTTTCTTAAACTGCAACGAGACAACTATGGCTTTGTTCATAATCAGTCGCTGCGTTTAGCCAATAACGGCGTAGTGATGCAAGACATTGGCTGGGAGATCCAAAACCTGATCCCAGAAACCATTCAAAGTGCATGGCATACCAATGGGTACCACGGTACCTACAGCCATAATGCCAGAGCAGTATATAACTTATATCTTGGCTATTTTGATATGAATCCGGCAAACCTTAACCCACTGCCAACCCAAGCTGAAGCGGCTAAGTTTGTTGAGTACATGGGAGGCTGTAAAGCGGTGTTAACCAAAGCGCAGGGCGACTTTGATAAAGGCGAATATAATTTTGTTGCCACGGCAATGAATAAAGTCGTAACCGCTTGCCCTGAGCTACAACAAGGCCGCGACTTACTGGCTGATACCTACGAGCAACTGGGCTATCAAAGTGAAGGCGCGGGCTGGCGCAACGTGTATTTAAGTGGTGCTTATGAACTGCGCCATGGCATTCAAGAAACAGTGTTAAAAGGCAATTCTGCTGATGTGATCAGTGAAATGGACATGGGGATGATTTTAGATTATCTGGCAGTGCAAGTTGATGCCAGTGTTGCCCAACACAATAGCTTTACCATGAATATCGTACTGCCTGATATTAACGAAACTTACTATGTTGAAATGAGTAACGGTAACCTCAACAACATCAAAGTGACTAAAAAGAGCGCTGCAGATGCAACCTTTACCATCAACAAAGAAGATGTTGATAAGTTTAGTTTACAGCAGGTGAGCATCGCGGAATTACTGAAAACCAAGCAAGCCAGTTTACAAGGCGATCAGACAGTAATTCAAAAACTCGCTAAGTCGCTAACCCAAGCAAACCCATCGTTTAAAATTGTGCCATAGGGGAACGAGTATAATCGATTTGTAACATTCAATGTTAAAGGCAGACGAGTTAGTTCACCAACAAAAAATCCCTAGCTATCTAAGCTAGGGATTTTTTCGCTTAGGCTGGCTTAAATGCTAAATATCTCTTGGTTAACTAGATGCGCATTAGTGAAACTATTATTTTATGGCGATTATTTAAGGTATGTATCATGGCAACATGCCTAATAATAAATTATATATTACGTTTAGCTAAGCATTGAAAACCCGAATTCAAATAATAACTGCACACTCTTAATTGAGGTATAGAGGAGGAAGAGAAAAGTACTTTTTATATATTTCAAAAATTTAATATAAAGATATTAATATTTTTATATTAAATTAATAAATATTGAGTGAATTTTATCGTTCACGATAACCTAGTTGTTATTTTTTAATTTATATGCGGAATTTTATTCTGTAATTTGTTTTTGTAATAGTTTTATTTTGTGTTTTTTTTCTAATGTACATGCTATTTACTGGGTTGTTGTCGGTTTGTGCTGAGTGTCTAAATTTGTGATTGTGATGTAAAAATGCGTTACTTTCCTGTGGTTTATATTTTTTTATTGTTGTAGTATGAAACCACGATTCAGGGAAGAGTTAAGAAATTTATTATGGAAGATCCATTTTTTATAATATTTGCCTGCGCCTTCTTCCTTGATAATTCTATTATCAAAGGAACTATCACGTGAAAAAATCTCTCATCTGTGCATTAATCTGCGTACCATTATTTACTGGCTGTGCTTCAACATCTGATAACGCTGCAACGCTTGATCGAGATCAAGCTGTATCAGAGCTTACTGTCAAAATGGATAACTTAGGCTATAACCCAGTAACTATTCAACCAGGCGTTGATGAGTTTTTGAATATGGCTGCAGCTATATTGGAGCGTCAACGTAAAGTTATTGGCGAATATAGAACACAAACTGAAAACTTTAGAGACGTGCAAGCATTTTTATATGCTTATAAAGATGCCACTCCTGAAGAGCTTGAGCTTGCCATTGCAGAGTTTGATGCTGGCGCTAAAACTGAAGAAGAAAAAATTGCACCAAAAATTAATGCTTATAGCCAAGCTAATGAAAATGTTTACAACCAAAATGTTGAGTTAACAACGACTTTGACAGTAGAAATTGCTAAGTCTGTTTATATCTTATCTGAACATGGTACAGCAGTAGCGCAAGCAACGGCAATCAATGCAGCAGGTTCTATATTCAATTCTATTATATCTGATGAAGAAGCTGAAGAGGATCCACAAGATCTTGGCACTGCGTTATTAAAAGCCACGGATCAATTATCACTCGCACTAGAAGCTAATGAAATTATTGATTTAGAAAAAGAAACAATTGATGCAGTTAAACAGCTTCAACAAGAGCAGGAAGCTAAAAGCTAATGATTAAAAGCCTATTTGCCTTTTTTATGGCAATTGCTTTTAGCGCTTCTGTATATGCTTGGCCTGAGTGGGTAACGCATACACCGACCAATGATGATTACATCATTGGTATTGGGACTGGCAGCGATCGTATCGCTGCCAGAGATGCGGCTTTAAGCGAGATCGTAGCGCAATTAAGTGTTGATTATAGCGTTGAACAAACTCAGGTTATAACGACTAAAAACAGCCATGCAGAAAGCCAATTTACGCAAACGAGTCAGATGAGTAGTTTGCCTTTTACACTCGAAGGTGTAGAGGAGTTAAAGGCTGCGCAAGTCAACACTGAAACAGCTTTACTGCTTGGAATAAAAAAATCGACACTCATCGCTAACTTAGAAAATGAGTTGGCTATTTTGTCCCGTCTGTCACCCCCTCCAGCAAAAACCAGCCAGAAGTTTATTTGGGCGCTTCGCTATGATGAAACCCTCGATGTTGCCAATAAACGCTTAAGGGTACTGAGCTTACTCAATGCTAGTAATAGTGATTTTTATCAACAGCTTGAGGGTTTTATGGCGCATAAGCGGCAGGCATTTGATTCTGTGTCCTGCCAAGTCATCGCCAGTCATGAATTAGCTACGGTTAAATCAGTATTAAGCAGCGCACTTCCTCAAGGTGGTAATACGCCTTTGTGGGTCAAAGCTAATCTGAAATGGAAATACGCTAATCGTGGTGCTAAGCGCTTAGCCCAAGCCAATTTGTTGCTGTCGATTACAGAAACCAAGTCACCTTTTAGAGTATTACATCAGCGCAATGTTGTTGCCGAAGGCGTCGGTGCTGATTCTGCGATAGCTAAGTCAATTGCTCTGCAGCAGTTAGAAACACAAGTACAAGACCCTATCAGTAATTGGATGTTCGATAATTAGGATTTGTTATGAAATTTGTAAAATATGCTTCTTTTTCTCTACTCGCTTTAGCTGTGCTGGCGGGTTGTCAAAGTACTCCTGCACAGCAGACTCGCACAGATAAAGTCAGTAATCGAGCATCTAATGCGGAAGTGGCAAAAAGTGCTTACGAATTTAAAGACAGTGACATTCGTGTTCCGTCTTATTTTGATACTCAGGGTTTAGACCGCTGTAGTTTCGATGTAAACAATGAAAATGATGGCTGCCCACTGAAAAAACCTATTGTCCGGATGTATTTTGACGTCGCTAGGGTTACTGGTGAAGGGGAAGGGGTTGAAGCATTAAGTGCCTTTGAAGATCAGCAACTGTTAATGATGCTAGAGAATCAGTTTGCTGGCATTAATCGTTTTAGAATTGTTACCCGTGACGATAAAACTGTCTCACAAGAACAACAAACAGTTCTTGATCAGCAAGGGGCTAAAGCATTAGCTGAAAAAGTCAGTCGCCAGCAAGTGCTTCATCCAGATTACATCGTTAAATTAGATTCACTACGAACGGTTAAAAATGAAGGCAGTATCACCAGTTGGATGGATTACACCTTAGAGCTAACCAGTTCGGTGCTTAATCCTTACACTCGTGAAAAATTATCTCACCCTAATTTAGGCAAAATTAGAGTTAAATCTGAAGATGTGCGCCAGCGGTCTGAACTCAAATACGTCACTGCCAGCAATCGTTATGTGAGTGGCTTCCGTTATTTTGATAGTGCTCATGTTAATGCCGTAGTCAATGATATGGCTTCTCGTGGCATTGATATTTTATTAACGCGTATGCTGACAGAAATGCCTGCAACTACTCAGGTAATGGGTATAAAAGGTAATCAACTAAGTCTAGACCGCGGTCAAAATGCAGGTGTATTACCCAATGAAACCATGATTGTATTTAGCTATGAAGCAGGGTTTGTTGAACCTATTGGTGTTGCTCATGTGACTCCTTCTGCCAATAGTTCTATTGGCGAGATCATTCGCTGGAAAGATAATGACCTTGCGGATTCAATCAAGAAAAAAGCTAAAGGTGGAATTTATCGCCCTAATCCTAACAGTAAGGTATTTGCTGTTTCTGTAGGGACGCCACAAGGCTTTTTGGAGAAACGCACATGAGAACAATAGGCTTAAGTTTATTAGCCTTATTGTCTACGCCACTGGCGGCAGAGGTGAAGGTTCTCCCTGATGGCATGATGGAAACAACTGCCTGCGCTTATGGTCGTGGTAACTTGGCTATTTCTAGTGCTAAAACCCAAGCTGCGGCAGAGCTGGCAGCATTTATTAAAGGTAATAAAAGTTTAGCTATTACCGACAATAATCAGTTTTTAGGAGCATCGTTAGATGATGACACTGTGCGCCTTTATGAGCAGCAACGTAGTGACATTATTGAGGGGTTAAGTATGGGGGCTATTCCATTAAACACCTCATCACCTAGCTTAAGTGGTAATGATACTTGTGTCAGCGTTAGCTTGTCTTTGCTGGATATTCCTGCTCCTAGCCATCAAAACTGGGAAGAAGGTACTCAAAATATCAGTGTTACCGTGTCGGGTGAAGGTTGGCCTAAAAATGGCAAAACCGCTCGTCATCATGCTGAAATGGATGCTTTACAACGAGCTGTTTCACAGGTGGTTGGCGTGTGGTTAACCCAGCAGCACAGTCAGTCATCATTGATGAACTTACAGGTGTTAAATGATACTGAAACCACCCAAATGCAAGAGCTTATTGGGCAACAGTTATCCAGCCATAGCGAAGGTTTAGTTAAAGAGTGGCAGATTTTAGATAGCCAAAATATCGATAATGATGGTTTGCAAGTGACATTGCATGCGGTAGTTGAAAAAAAACCGCTAGTGCAGCAAGCATCCAAGCTTTTATCAGTAATAGGCTCGCCGCGGGTGAAAGTGATTGCGCCAGAGCCTTTAAAAACCGAATTAACCTTATGGTTAGGTGAGCAAGGTGTGGAAGTCGCTAACGTGGCTAGTTTAGTGGTATTGGCCGCTGCTGAGTTAGCGAATACCACCAATACCAGTCGATTACACCTCAATGTGAGCGTTCAAGATTTGAGCGGTAATATCTATGGCCACTGGAAAAATAACCCTGCGCTATTAGCTTTGCCCAGTGGTCAGCGAGTTGAACAAGACTTAATGTCAGTTCATCTTGCCCATGAACAACAAGCCCAAGATTTACAACAAGCGTTGCAACAGGCGTTTACTCAAGTTGTTGCTCGAGGCGGACTAGTCCGCCAAATATGGTTACCCCAATCCCAAATCAAGCAACCGCAAAAACTTCAAGCATTGTTAAGTACCTTGGGCGGAGTGTCTGATGTGACCATATATGAAAAAGATAACAACATTGTTGCTAGCCTGAGATATAAAGGCGCGACAGGTGACCTCGCTGATGCCGTGCATCAAGTGTTAACTACCACTGGTAACAGATTATCCGCCATCAGTATTGAAAATGATTTTACTCTTAGATATTAAAAAGTAAGGAAACTATTTTGAAATTAAGAATATTAACTCTAGCGCTTTCGCTTTCTATGCCAGCAATGGCGAGCGATGACTTTGATTTAACCGATATGGTGCCGGCAAGACCTGGTGCTGAACAGGTTGATAGCGATGATGTGCTCGTGCAAGGTGATGCCATCGTCGCTGATGATGCCAGTTTGGCGGTTGCGGTTGCACATCAAGCGTTGATTGAAAATGATGAAGACGGTGTCAAAATGATCCAGGTTGGTAGTGGAACAGGGATTTTGTCTATTGGTAGCGTCAGTTACACCACCTATGACAACCTCAATGCCACATTACTATCTAAGCGAGGCGCCTATAACCAAGCTTACTTGATCGCAAAAAAGCAGCTAATCGAAAACATGACAGGGGTTGATCATCAATGTAGTAATCTCGTTCAGACCAGTATGGATGCGATTGATACTGGCGTTGATAGTGTTGCCAATACACAAACAAAAATGATGGAAGCCTGTAAGGAGTCGATCTCAGGTTCTCTTGCAGGCTTCGTGACATTTGATGTGTATGACGATGTTGCAGCAAGTAATGTGCGTGTGAGTTTAATTTCTACGCCTAAAACACGTGCTCAAGTGCGTCAAAAGCATGGTGCAGTAGCGGTCACCACAGATCCTAATAGCATTTTTAAACAAGTTGTTAGCGATATCAAAGGTGGGGTGTTACCTCCAGTCGGCGCTAAAATCCTCACCCATGCAGAAACCGGTGAAGTTGTTGTTATGGGGTATGGCTCTGCGATTATTCGACAAAATAAAAATAAGTCTGTAGCCAATAAGTTACGCTCTGCAGCCAAGTCACAATCGCAAACCCGAGCTCGCTCAGCATTATTGGCAACCATGCAAGGTGAGAAAGTGTATTGGGAAGGTAGCTTTGATGAAAAGCAAATGGAAGGTTCTTCACAATTTCAATATGACGACCCTTACATGCAAGATCCTCAGCAAGTAAAAGTGCTTGAAAATGATCGTGAAACCTTTGTTAACCAATTTAAACAATCTGATGATTACTCGACACTAGCAAAGGGAACACTGCCTGCGGGTGTCAGTGTAAAAAGCTTTAGTAGTGAAGATGGTTACTGGCAGTACAGTATTGCAGTGTATTCACCAAGCCTTGAAGCTACAGCGAAAAAAGCCAATAAAGAGATGCAAGTGGGTGGGCAAAGTTTAAATGCCAGCGATAACTCAGCTCGCAAAATTAAGGCTGTTGGCGGTGTAAATAATAACGCGGCAAACCCACAAGCAGCTTCAGGCAAGGTATCGAGCACCGAGGAGCTTTAATGCTATCTATTGTTTTAGCTGCCTCGATTTTCTCTGGCGACATTTCCGTAGATAGTAGTGGTGTCGTTAGAGAAACTAGCCCTTTTTTTATTAGTGAGGCAAATGGTAGTAGCGCTAAAGTGGTGGCTTTAAAAACACACTCAAAAGCTGCTTTACAAGCAGCTTGTCGGCGTGCGTTAACGTTACCGCTACGAGAGCAAGTGCGCGCTGATTTAATGGCGCGTACGTCGCAAGTACTGCCAAAACCATTGAGTTTTATAGATGCCAATATTACGGATTATCAACAAGAAAAAACACACGATGGTTTGAATTGTGAAGGTAAGGTTAGTTCTAGTGATGCTTCATATAATATAGCCGGGCTGGCACTCACTGGCGCTTGGTGGGCAGCAGAAGACGGTGATATTGAGTTATTACGTGCGATGCTAAAGGTGGCGTTACAGCATAGGCGAACACAAGCCGATGCGGTGGCATTAATTGCGAGCCAAACTGATTTAGCATCAGCTTTAGCCTATTTAGACGAACATTTACACCCTGAAAAATTAACCCTAAACCAAAGTAAAATAGCCGTCGGGAAAATATGGTTAGCCGCTGAAAAATTTGATGAAGTGGTGAACTTAATGGGGGCCTGTGATGAGCCAGTCTGTCTGCAATTGCTTGAAAATGCAGAGGACAAATTACAACAAATTGAAGCTAGTCAAGCCGATGATTTAAGTAGTTATTTTTAATCACTAAGAACAATAAAGCCATATTGTAAAACGTAAAGGATAAAAATTTAGCGAATGAATGCTCAAGATATTTTAAATAAAAACACCGTCAATACCGGTGGCCAGCCCAAGAAAAAAGGCTTTTTTGCTCGAGTCGCTTCAGGCTTTTTAGTGCTGATGGTGGTGCTAATGGGCTTGGGTAATTGGGCTGACACCAAGCAATTACTTACAGAGGGTTATCAAGCATTCATTACTCATTTTACTCACCAGATAGAGGATAAAAGAGTAGCAGCTTTGGATATTGGTAATTATCTTGAGTTTGTGCAGCAGAGTGTGGGTATTCCTCAGGTGATTAAAACCTCGAATTTAGATCCCAATATCGAATATCGTTATTATAAAGATCCTAAATATCTGCTGACGCTAATTAACAAAGAGCAGCGCATTGTGGGAATTGTGCTACATAGCTTACAACATGAAAATCCGTTACTTGCTGAGTTCACCCCAGCAGTACCTTTTACTGACCACTTACTTAAAGCCAATACCATTGCAGATATAACAGCTGATTCAAATTTATTTTTTTATGATTATCAAAATGTGAGTTACTACCTGCAATCTAAAGAATTAGGGGCACAGGGAATGTACTTAAATTTGTTGGCCGGTTTCACTGAATATGAACAAGTTCAAACAAATGCCACTTTAACCTTGAATGAGCTTGAACATGCAACGTTAGAAGACAATTCTGCAGAGGTAAGCCAATTAACACAAAAACTAGCGGCTTATACTGCTAATTTTTATGGCATTTCTGAGATTTCACCGCAATATATTGCAGATTCATTGCTGACAAAGTATGAATTCAATGCTTACTTTTAAGGACATAGTCATGCGTAAACTACTGCTACCAATGATACTTCTACCGTCTTTGGTACTCGCAACAGATGCCTCTTTTGATGAGTTTAAAAAAGGCTGGAAACAGCAGCAACAGGATTTCAGCCAACAAAGACAGCAAGAATATGACACATTTAGGCAGCAATACTTGGCAGAATATGATGCATTTCGTGGCCAACTGCTAGAGCAATGGGCTGCACCTGCGCAAAGCTCAATTGAGCAAGAAATTGTTTATAGTGACGATTTAAACAGCAGGATTATTGTTAACGAACAAGCCAATACGTTAACCATAGAGCAGCTTGTTGGGGATGATCCTTTAACGTCAGCAGAACTGGATAAAAGCAATACAGCGACGTTAGTAAAAATCGTCATCGACAATGACGATTCTTTTGAATTGTTACAGCAAACAACGCCAAAAATGATTCAGCAACCTCAAGTCGAAGCATCTGAAATTTTGCTAAAACAACAAATTATTGTGCAGCATGAGCAAGTCGTAAATAGCTTTGAGGCTGACGAAAGGCTTACTGAAACTGAGCTAAAGACTAAGAAGCAACAGCTTGATAAGCAACAGCAGTTACGAGTTAAAAACCTTGAAAAACAAGTAGAGCAAGTTAAAAAGAAGGATGTGAAGTATAAGAATATACAGTCGTATACGATTGCGTTACCTGACGACTATTTATATAAAAAGGCATCACCATATTTGGATTCGTTTAATACACAAGCCAGTGAGCAGCGACAAGAACTGGCTTTATTGTTAGCAATCTCCCATGCTGAGTCATCATTTAATCCAGAAGCAAAATCCCATATACCAGCCTTTGGCTTAATGCAGATTGTCCCGAGATCGGCAGGAATGGATGTGGCTAATAAGTTGCTTCAACAAGAAGCTGCTCCCACCGCAAACGAACTCTATCAGCCAGAAACAAATATTCTCTATGGAGCAGGCTATCTTTCGATATTATCTGAGCGCTACCTTAAGGGCATTATTGATCCTCAAAGTCGAAAATACTGCGTTATAGCGGCTTACAATACCGGTGCAGGTAATGTCGCTAAGGCATTTAATGGTGGTAGCAATCGCAATGTTAAACAAGCATTAGGGAAAATAAATACCATGTCTAGTGAGCAGGTTTATCACACTCTAATGCAAGATTTACCTTATTCTGAAACTAAGAATTACCTTAAAAAAGTTCGTAAATTAGAAGAGCAATACCAAGCAAAATTACCCACATGGAATGGAAACAGTAAATTATGATGAAGAAACATTTAATGATCGCTAGCACCCTTCTTTTAGTTGGTGCATGTAGTAGCACTCAAGAGCCTCAGTCGACACCGCTAGCTGAAAATGACAGTGTCCCGAGTTGGGTATTGATGCCGACACATGAAACAGGCTTAGCATCTTCAAGCTGTGTTCAGTGGAGCGGTAATATGGCTGCAAGTAGAGCACAAGCGATTGCCAACGCACGTGCAGATCTAGCTGCGCAAATAAACACTAAAGCAATGGTGATGGATAAGCTAGTTAACCAACAGCAACAAGAAGATGACACGACTACAAGTAGTTCAAGCTTTGCACAAGTAAGCAAACAGATTGCTGAACAAAGTCTTGTAGGCGCAATACCAAAAGAAGTCGCTTTTGCTCGTATTGATGATCAAAAACAATTGTGTGCATTAGTCATTATGGAAAATACTAAGCCTTTATTTGACAAGTTAATTAAAGAGTCTGGTAAAAAGCTAGATCCTAACGATGAAGCCGTACTTTATTCTGAATTTAAAACTCAAAAAGCGATGAAAGAGCTAGAAGCTGAACTTTCATCTGCAAAAAAGCTTTAATAAGTTTGCTATAAAGTCACTACTTATGATTCATCAGAAATGAGTTTCACCTTACTCGGTGAAACTCTGAGTATCAGTAACGGTACAGATATTGGCTATAGCTTTTAACTGGATCCTATTAAGTAATAGAAGGTCTTAGAATGTGATATAACATCTAAGACCGTATTCTATTGTAAATTGGCATCGTTATCTTGCCCTGATTCTTGCTAGTAAACTTGTTAGATTGGAAAGGCGAGAAATTCATAGCACATGAAGCTGCGGAAGATAATAAAAGGATGATGTCAACTCAACAGCTAATGAAGTTCTTTGAAACTTCAATCATGGGTATGGCCGTAAGGATAGCTGATGGAAATCAGAGCGTACTAGATTTCACGAGAATGCTAAAGTGTACATGTAAAGAAGCGAAAACTTTGTCATGGCTCTTATGTCATTGCGTGTTCGTTCACTGGCGCATCTTGGGTCAGTCGTGACTACTTTTAACAAGGTCTGCCAGAAAAAGCAAAAAGCCGCCGCTTGGCCCGGGTTTTCGTCCACTGCGGCATTACTCAATCACTTATGCCCTAAATTGTCTTTAGAATCGATCCATTTCTATTATCACTTTCAGGTTGTTTGATAGCGAGATATCTCATCTGAAATGATTCAACTTTAGCATTTAAAGCGCTAGCTGGTTAAGGTGCTCTTTAACCTGCTCAATCATGGCAATTGCGGCAAAAGATAATGGCTTGCCTTTACTCCAAAATAAATTCATCTTCCAGCTTAAATTGGTATCAATAAGTTCACGCTGCACCACGCCTTCCAGTTGATAACGCTCGGCAATAAACTTAGGTAATAACATTATCCCAGTGCCTGCAGCAACCAGCGCTATGCCAAACTCAGGTTGATTCACTAAGGTTGGGCTTTCTATGCTGATACCAGCCTGTTGATAAGCATTAATGACCATCTCATGCAGTGAAAACTCTGCTTCAAATAAGATATGCTCGCAGTTACCCAGTGCCTTGATGGATATTTGCGGCTGCTTTGCCAGCGGGTGCTGACTTGGCAGCACCACGACCATAGGCTCGGTATGAATTGCTATTCCTTCAAACTCTTGATTAAGCTCGATAATACCTGTTGCTAGCTCTATTTCGCCATTTTTTAATGCTAAGGTTTGTTGCACTCCACCGCGAACTAACAGCTGATTATTAATGTGTGGATAACGTTGCTGGTATTTGGCAATAATTGGCGCAAATAGCTCGGCGCTGCCCAGTGGCGCTAAGCCTAATTTTAACTGCCCTTTATGGAGCCCTTTCAGTAAGGCTATTTCATCAAACAGCGCTTGTTTGGTGCTGAGTAACTGCTGCGCATAGTCATACACCAGCTGGCCGTAGCTGGTAAGGGTTACGGCTGTGCCGCGTTTACCACGGGTGAGTAGCGTAAGCTCAAGTTCAGCTTCCAATTGGGTGATGGATTTTGACAGCGCAGGTTGGCTAATATGGATTTTTTCTGCAGCGCGATTAAAGCCACCACAGTTTACGATGTCGACAAAATATTGCAGCGTTTTAAGATCCATAATTACATAGCTTTTAGTTATTTAATTGGTAAATAATATTCATTATTTTTATTTTTATTGCAAGGGTAAAATAGCCACCTCGAAACGAATTTAATCTGATGTGTTATGACTTCCTCCCTGATGTTTGTAAAACGAACTTCCTATTTGCTGTTACAAGTGGCTTTTTTGTGTGGGTTAGCTTTTAGCGCTCAATACTTGGTTGAGCTGCTAGCGTTACCCATACCAAGTAGTGTGATTGGCCTGATTTGCTTGTACATTCTATTGGCATTTAAGTGGTTACCTGAGCGGTTTGTGGCCGTTGGCGCAATGTGGTTAATTGGTGAATTATTGCTGTTTTTTATTCCTCCGGTTATCGCCTCAATCCATTATGCTCCGATGTTTGAAGAGTTTGGGATGAGTTTGATGTTCACCTTAGTGCTGGGCAGTATTTCAGTGTTAGTGATCACCGGTTTTGTTATCGATAGGGTATTTAGATTCGAGCGCCGTAGAAACCGCGCAAGTCGCAAAAGAGCAACAAAAATGTTAGCAGATGCAGCGCTGGCAACGTCAGATACGGTGGGAGTTTAATATGCAGTTTCTTAGCTCATTGACCTTAATGACATCGCCATGGATGACATCACAAACCGCTGCGCTAATCTGTCTGCTAGCAACCTTAGTGGCTTATTTTACAAGTAAGTTTTTATACCGTCATTACCATTACTGGTGGTTGTCACCGATTATTTCAACACCGGCAAGTTTAATGGTATTGGTAGTGATTTTTTCAGTGCCGTTACCTACTTATTTTGTTTATAACCATTATCTTAGCGCTTTGCTTGCGCCAGCAACTATTGCCTTTGCGCTGCCCATATACCGTGAGCGTAAGTTAATTGGCCGTTATCCATTAACAATTAGCATTGGGGTGATTACTGGTTTGCTGGTGGGATTATTATCTTCATGGCTGATTGAGCAGTTTGTTTATTTACCGCCTGAGCTATCACACAGTTTACTGGTGCGTTCAGTATCAACCCCATTTGCTATTGAGGCAACTACCGCATTTGGCGGTGCACCTGATTTAACTGCAACCTTAGTATTAATTACTGGGGTGCTAGGCATGTTACTTTGCGGCCCTGTATTTAAATTAGCCAAAATTAAAAGCCCATTGGCAAAAGGTGCAGCTTTAGGCGGCGCTGCCCATGGTGTGGGCGCGGCCAAGGCGGCTGAAATTGGCCAAGAGGAAGGGGTTGTTGCCAGCCTAACCATGATTTTTACCGGTATTGCTATGGTGATTGGCGCGCCGTTATTTGCTTATGTTTTAGTGTAAATAAATCAACTGCTTTATGTTTGCTTTTTAAGCAAGCTTACCGCATATTAATTAGTCAAAATGGTTTTGATTGTTATTCTCATTTGTTTAGGTAAATGCTGCGATGAGTTAATAGTAATCAAGTCAATACACCAGCGCCGCTAATTTGATATGGGTAAAATATGAAAAATAATAATATTCCACAAGAAGCTTTTGATTGGTACGATGAATATGCACATGGCGGCATGGACCGTCGTACTTTTATGAAAAAATTAACCGGTTTAGTGGCGCTGGGCTATTCCATGACAGTATTAACCAGTGCGCTATTACCTAATTATGCCTTAGCCGAGCAAGTGTCATTTAACGATAGTGACATTAAAGCCAGTTATCAGAACTTTGCGTCCCCCCAAGGCCATGGCGAAGGTCGAGGCTATTTAGTGTTACCCACCCAAGCTGTAGAAAACCCTGATAGTAAATTCCCTGTGGTATTGGTTATTCATGAAAATAGAGGTTTAAACCCTTACGTCAAAGATGTGGCCCGCAGGCTGGCTAAAGCAGGCTTTATTGCGTTTGCGCCTGATGCCTTGTTTCCGCTAGGTGGCTATCCTGGCAATGACGATGAAGGCAGATCCATGCAGCGCACCCTTGAGCGTGAAAAAATTCAATATGATTTTGTTGCCGCTGCTAAGTTTTTAAAATCACATCAGCAATCTAACGGTAAACTGGGGGCAGTAGGTTTTTGTTTTGGTGGCTATATGGTGAATTATTTAGCCGCGATAGAAAGCGATCTGATTGATGCCGGAGTTCCATTTTATGGTACGCCAGCGGCCAAAGCCTTACGGCCAAATATTAAGGCGCCACTGATGATCCAATTGGGTGAGCTTGATAAACGGGTTAATGCGTCATGGCCAGAATATGAAGCGGATTTAAAAGCGGCCAATGTCGATTACGTTATGCACATGTATCCCAATGCTAATCATGGTTTTCATAATGACTCTACCGGCCGTTATGATGAGAAAAATGCTGAACTTGCTTGGTCAAGAACCGTGGCATTTTTTGAAGCAAGACTAGCCAGAGTTGAGCGCTAAGCTGTGTGTGGGCATGTGTTAACTTGCCCACCTGCTCAGTGCTATTTTTCCAGAGTTCAGAGTCAGGTGAACTCTTTGCTGTGTTATCTTATCGGTTTGCATATTTTATTGGCAGTATATCCAAGCTATTCACACTCAGCTTGAATACATACTTGCCACAAATTGGCGTTATTTGACACTTTTTTAGATTAAACTAGCCTGGCTGATGGCGAAGGTGTTGTTATCTTCTATACTTTTATTATTCAGTGTTTTGGCTGCAAAGATAAAAAGTAGTTTTAGCGGTTTAAGTCGATTTTAATATCAGGGAAGAAGAGCAATTTTTAGATTCTAATAGCTTTAGTTATATTCCCCTCCCTGCGATGGCAATGCCGTTTATTTCTTAATCTCAGTACCAATAAATTCATGGTTTAAGTACAGCATTTAGCACCCTTTATCGACTGTTAGCGCTAAGGTTTACTGCATGTGGTTTGGTTTATTATCGCTCAGAAATTGTATCTATGCTTCGATGATGCGTCGTGCAGCAGTTGTGTGTGTGCTATTTGTCTTAGTGACTTTGTTAATCGTAAGCGTATCTAGCTCGTTCGCTGCTGCTTTATCTGCCCCCTTATCAGAGCCTAAATCTGAGCCTTTAGTTGAACGCTCTGTAAAAACCTCAGCACAGCTCAAAATAACCCAAATATCAGAATCGTTATCACTAGCGTCAACAAAAGCAGTGGATATCGTATATTTGCAGTTACGTTGGCATCATCAATTTCAATTCGCCGGCTATTATGCTGCGTTAGAAAAGGGTTTTTATCAAGAAGAAGGTCTTGAGGTTCGTTTGCTTGAAGGCGATCCGCAACGCTTACCGGTAGCCGAAGTGTTATCGGGTAATGCTTTATATGCAGTAGGTAACAGTGAGGTGCTATACCATCGCCTTTTAGGTGAACCACTTATTGCTTTGGCTGCTATCTTTCAGCATTCACCATCTATCTTGTTGACGTTAAAAGAGTCAGGAATACGCTCTGCCCATGACCTTATTGGCAGAAGAGTGATGCTGGCGAATAAGGATAAAGATGCAGACTTTTTGACCATGTTAGTTAATGAAGGCATTTCCTTGTCACAGCTTGAGATCGTCCCCAGCAGCTTTCAGCTTGATGATTTAATCACGGGCAAGGTGGATGCTTTTAACTCTTATATTACCAATGAACCCTATGTACTTGCTCAAGCTAATGTCCCCTATGACATTATTGATCCAGTAAGCTACCGAGTTGATTTTTACAGTGATATTTTTTTCACTACTGAAGCTGAGTTAAATAATTATCCAAAACGTGTAGCGGCAATGAGGCGAGCGACCCTCAAAGGTTGGCGCTATGCCATGGACAACCCTGAAGAAATAGTCGATATATTAATGGCTAAGTATCAGGTTAATAAAACCCGTGAGCATTTGCTCTATGAAGCTAATGCAATGCAAAACTTGATTCTGCCTAATTTGATCCAAATTGGGCATATGAACTCTGATCGCTGGCAACATATGGCAAATACCTTTGCTAAGGCCAGTGTGGTCAATGATATTCGTCACCTTGATGGCTTTATTTATAATGATAGCCCTACATCAACTCCTAACTGGCTCTACCCGGTATTATCCATAGCGCTTTTTTTGGTGGTTTTAGCCAGTAGTATCACTCTCTATATGCACTTGTTTAATCGACGTTTGGCAGAGGCTAAAACGACTTTACAGCAAAGTGAGGAGCGTTTTAGGGCTCTTAGCGAAGCAACCTATGGCGGTATTGTTATCCATGATCAGGGCCGTATCCTTGAGTGTAATAATGGTTTATCCACTATTACTGGTTTCAGTTACTCAGAGCTCATTGGTATGGATGGTTTGAAATTAATCGCGAAAGAGTATCTTGAAACGGTAAAAATAAGAATGCATCAAGATGATAGAAATAGCTTTGAGGCTGAAGGCCTTCGCAAGGACGGAACACGATATCCACTAAGCATTAAGGGAAAAAATATTACTTATAAAGGCTGTAATGCACGAGTTATTGAAGTTATTGATATTAGTAATAATAAAAAAATTGAAGATCAACTCAAACTCGCAGCCAGTGTTTTTACTCATGCCCGTGAGGGCATCATGATCACCGACATTAATGGGGTTATTATTGATGTTAACGCCACTTTTAGCGCGATTACCGGTTATGAGCGAGAAGAAGTCATTGGCAGAAACCCACGTTTTTTAAACTCAGGTAGGCACAACAGCGAGTTCTTCAACAGGATGTGGGCATCGTTATTACAACATAAGCAGTGGTCAGGCGAGCTGTGGAATAAGCGTAAAAATGGCGACATATTTGCCGAGCTAATCACCATTAGTGCGGTTACAGATTCCGAGGGGCAAACCCAAAACTATGTCGCACTGTTTTCAGATATCACCTCAATGAAGCGCCATCAACAACAACTAGAACACATTGCCCATTATGATCCGCTAACAGGGTTAGCCAATCGGGTAATGCTGGCGGAACGACTGGATCATGCAATGAGTCAGAGCATCAGACGCGGAAAATTTTTAGCCGTGGCTTACCTTGATTTAGATGGATTCAAAGCCGTTAATGACACCTATGGCCATAATGTCGGTGACGAGTTGCTAATTACTTTGTCGCAGTTAATGAGCGAAACTCTGCGAGATGGAGACATTCTGGCCCGTATTGGTGGTGATGAATTTATTGCTTTACTGGTGGATTTAGAAAGCATGCACGATTGTGAGTTGGTTCTAGAGCGGATGCTAGAGGTAGCAAGTTGTCCGATTAAAGCTGCTGGAGCCATTTTGCAGGTGTCTGCCAGTATTGGCGTTACCTTGTACCCTCAAGATGGTGTGAGTGCAGATCAACTGATACGCCATGCCGACCAGGCCATGTATATAGCTAAACAAAGTGGCAAAAACCGCTATCACCTGTTTGATGTCAATAAAGACAAATCCTTACAAAGCACCCTTGAGGTGATTGATGATATTCAGCGGGGGATTGAGCAAGATGAGTTTGTTTTATATTACCAGCCGAAAGTGAATATGAAATTAGGCACTGTGATCGGTTGTGAGGCGTTGATCCGTTGGCAGCACCCAGAGAAAGGCTTGCTATTACCTGGGGAGTTTCTTCCTTTTATTGATAATCATTCCATCAGTGTCACTTTGGGAAATTGGGTTATTGATACCGCGCTTTCACAGATGTATTCATGGACCCTTGCTGGCTTTGATATTGCTGTCAGCGTTAATATTGACGCCTTACAATTACAACAAAAAGATTTTACTGCCAAACTCTCAGCAGCATTAGCGCAGCGACCGTTGATTAAACCGAGTTCATTGGAGCTTGAGATACTAGAAACCAGCGCGCTGGGGGATATGGGGCAAGTGCTGGCGACAATGGAGCAATGCATTAATATTGGCGTCAGCTTTGCGCTTGATGACTTTGGCACAGGGTTTTCATCACTCACTTACCTTAAACGTTTACCTGCCAACCTACTGAAGATTGATCGGAGTTTTGTCAAAGGCATGCTGATTGATATTGATGACCGCGCCATTGTGATGGGGGTGATTAGTTTATCGCGGGCTTTTCATCGCCAAGTTATTGCTGAAGGTGTTGAAACCATCGAACATGGAACCCAGCTATTGTCTATGGGCTGCATGCTAGCGCAAGGTTATGGTATTGCACGGCCAATGCCTGCTGAGCAATTACCAATGTGGGCAGAGAGTTGGAAGCCTGATAGCGCTTGGCAGTAATCAAGAAAACACAGAATAGGAATGAGAAGGTTAAGTAAGCGAAGGGTAAAGGTCAGTGGGGCACTCGAACCCCACTGTTATTTGTCTTTTGTTTACCTAGCCAATGGTTACCTAGTTAATATTTACCTAGCCAACTAGGCCTGCATTGTCACAGCGCCGAGATAAAGCATATAGCCACTAAAGCTCACTAAACACAGCGCCCCCGCAGTGCGGCCAAAGGTATAACTTTTTTCAGTAGCAGGGATGTTTCTTTGTTTAAAATAAGTAACCATAAATGCCACAGCGACGATAGCGGTGAGTAACAGCATCATAGGGTAATCACGGGCGACCAATAATTCTGGTAATGGCTGCTTGTCACCTAACAGCGCAGGGAAGGCAATCACCCCAAGTATATTGAAAATATTTGAACCAATCACAGTTGCAAATACCATGTCATGCATACCGCGGCGCACTCCAGCAATGGCTGCTGCTAACTCTGGTAAACTGGTACCAAAGGCAATAACGGTTAGCCCAATGATTAACTCACTGATCCCGGCAGCTTTAGCCAGTTCTACAGCGCCCCAAACCATCAGTTGTGAGGCGGCTAACAGCACACTTAGCATTAATAGCGTTTCCACAGCAGAGCGGCTTTTAGATATTTCTAAAAACTCAACTTCTTCTGCGTCAGCTTCGCCTTTACCCACTAAAAAGGCTAGGTAACCACAATATGCCGCTAACGCTACTAGTAGTAATAAGCCATCTGGGAAGTCTAAATTGCCGTCTGACATTAACAGGGCGCAAAATAAGATTGCCGCGATTAAGATAGGTAAATCCCGACGAATGAAATGGACTTTAATGGATAACGGCACGAGTAAAGCACAAATGCCAAGCACTAATCCTATATTAACGATATTAGAGCCAATACCATTACCAATAGCGAGTTCGCCAGCACCATTTAGGGCTGCGATAGAGGACACGAGAAGTTCTGGAGCTGAGGTGCCAAAAGCCACCACAGTCATACCGATAAAGGACATAGAGACTTTGCAATGCTTAGCCAGAGTCGCAGAACTTGCGATCAACCGGTCGGCACTGACAGATAAAGCGATAAGACCTGCAACGAGTGCAAGTAAAGGTAAAAATAATGACAACATAATATAACGCACTGCAAGGGCTGGTTGTGTTAAGACACGAAAAACCCACGCCCAGCCCTAGCTATATGCGTGTGGTCATTCGAGTCTCGCCAGACGCTTAATGCTAAGCGTTGATTGCACCATGGTCTTCGACCAATTATGTTGACACAACCTCCTGTCGTGGTGACAGAACGGCTACTCCCTCAAATTTGGGCGCATTTTAATCTGTTATTCGATTCGTTTCAATAGCAAATTTGTGGCTATTCGCGTCAAAGCTACTGCCAAGTATTTAGCACTGATATCGCTCGGCTTACAAGCCTTAGTGCTAGGAAAGACTTGTCATGCTAAAAACCGGCTAAGATAAAGGCAACTAACTAAAAGGCCGCTTATTCTTCATTGTCATTAAGGTTATTAAAGAGCGCATCAGCAATGCGTGTAAATGTGGCCAAGTCTTCAACTGGCAGGTTTCGCAGCATTTTTTGATTCACATCGTTTTGGGTTTTTGCAATCAGTACAGCGAGTTTTTTACCGTCTGCAGTCAGTGATAATATCTGACTTCTTTTATCTTCTGGGTTTGCCGTTTTCGTTAGCCATTGGTTATCCATCATTTCTTTTATTAACCGAGCAATTTGTGCTTTATCTCTGGCTAAAAGGTTAACGATATCGTTTGCGGTGCAAGTGTGACTGTTGTTAATCAAGCTAAGGCATTTAACATGCATGGCATTTAAGCCAATTTCATTAGCCTTAAGAGAAGATCGCATGGCTAAACGGTATGAATGTGCGATGTTAAAAATCGCATCAGAAATGGATAAGTGACTCATTTTTGGTTGGTCCTGATAATTAGTTGACTTAGTCAACAATGCTAACTATAGTTGACCTTATCAACTTACTAGCTTTTTTTCAAGTCGAAGAGGATGTCTCTATGAAGCCTAGAAAGCCCAATTTGCGCTCTGTACAGGTTGCAGAGATTATTGAGCTGTCGTCTCATTTACGTCGAATTATCTTTAGCGGAACCAGTTTACAAGGTTTTCCGCAGGGGCTTGAAGGCGCGCACGTTAAAGTGTTTTTGCCATCGACGGGCGATGAAGCGCAAAAAATGCGTTCGTACACGATTCGTTTTTTTAACCCACACACTAACCAGCTAGGGTTAGATTTTGTGATTAACCGTCACCAAGGTCCTGCCACCAGTTGGGCAAAAAAGGCAAAAGTGGGCGACCGTATTAGTATAGCGGGCCCAGGTTTGATGAAATTAACTGACTTTAATCACCATAGTTACTTGCTGGTGGGGGATATCACCTCTGTAAATGCCATAAATGGTTACGTGCCTAGATTTAATCCTGATGCCCAATTAAAGGCCATTATTAGCGTGCCTACCCGTGCTGATATCATTGAGATGGATTATGACGATTCAAAAAATACTCATTGGTTTATTGAAGATGAGTCAACAATAACCCTTGAGCAACAAGTACAACTAATCGCTAAAGACTTACCCAAGGATAGTCATGTCTTTATGGGGCTAGAAGCTGGTCAAATACGCGCTTTGAAGCCCGTATTACAACAAGAGCTTGGTTTTGAAAGGCTTAACATCTTTGCTGTTGGCTATTGGAAGCAAGGGATTGATGCTGATCGTTTCGGGGCGTTGAAAAAAGTTAATCCACTGTAAATATCCATGATAACCGTCATAGCCAAGTGACAAGCTATATTATTATCAATCACAGCTAAACCATAGCAACCAGAGCTATAATTACTGCTAAGCATAAGTATATTAGCGATTAATTGTGCTATATACCTGTTAGTCAGTGGTCAGATATCTGGCTGTTTTGATATTTAAATAAAATAATACCTTTACAATTTTTTAAACTAATGTAAGATTCACCTCGCTCTGACATTCAGAGTTATTAATGAAACATCAAGTAAAAGTAAAGCCTCAGAATTCTACGTTATCGTTGTTCCTCTGTGTTTCCCTTAGCTTCATCGTCACATTAAATAATTCAGCTCTCAGCGCATCGCATTTTCGCGATAAATTTTTTAATTCTTAATTATATAAGGGACACATTATGTCTAACACTACTGGTATCGTAAAATGGTTTAACGAAGACAAAGGTTTCGGCTTCATCACTCAAGACAATGGCGGCGCAGATGTATTCGTACATTTCCGTGCTATCGCTTCTGAAGGTTTCAAAACTTTAGCTGAAGGCCAAAAAGTTTCTTTCGATTTAGAGCAAGGTCAAAAAGGCCCACAAGCAGCTAACGTAGTTGCTATCTAATTTGAAAGTCGACGTCACTGGCTAGCCAGTACGTTACTTCAAATAATTACGCTTTTAGGTTTACCTATTTATCGTAATTATTAAAAGAGCGAACCTTTGGGTTCGCTTTTTTGTGTCTGAAATTCAAGGTATAACGATCTGTGTATCACATCAAGGCGCTTAAGCTTAGTAACTAAAAATGCTGCAACTAAAGCGCTAGCTGGAACGCATTTAATCTTCTAAGCCTGGTAGCCTTTTTTGGCTTTAAGAGAGCTATTTTAATAAAAGCTAAAAGCTAAAAGCTTAGCTGGTTAACCCATCTTTTGTCAGAATAAGCTCTTTAACTGCTTGGTAATATTTAACGTAACCTGTGCCGCGACACTCACTGACAATGGTGGCATAATTTAGCTATATATTGACTACAATGTCGGTGTGCTATGCCAAGGTGTGTACCATTAAGCTGAGGAGAATTAAGTGAGCAATAGACAATTAATACTACTGCTTAGAACCAGTATTACCATTGGTATTTGCTTAATTTTACTTGGGATTTATTTACACAACTTTAATGATACCCTAGCCGCAATGGGCGTTAAGGGAATTATCATCAGTTCGATGTGTGTCGCTTTTGGCATGGTGCTGTCACTGCCAACTAAAATGTATTTAACCTTTATTTTGGTTGCTAGAGAAGCAAATAAAAAAGACTCCTCCGAATGATGCTATCTGGCGGTGAGCGCAAGTTCATTCTCAGCCTCAACTGCAACTTTTGCCTCAAGCTTAACTTAAGTCTTATTCTTCACAAGATACCTTTTGGTGACACACTTGGTTTCTACCGGCTTTTTTCGCTTGGTACAAACAGCGATCGGCTAAGGTTAAAAGCTTGGTTTTATTAACTAGGTGACGCTGATTGGCACTAACACTTACCACCCCAGCGGATGCTGACAGAAACCCGGTTGCTGAATCGCTATGCTCAATCTCGAGCCGCTTAAGCTGCATGGGGAGATCTTCAAGCCAGTGCTTATTTTGATTTGAACTGACAGAAACCAAAATAAATTCTTCGCCACCAAAGCGCACCACCATATCGGCACCTTGGTTTGAAAGTAACTGGGCAAAGCTGACCAAGGCTTTATCGCCCATTAAATGCCCGTAGCGGTCATTATATTTTTTAAAGTGGTCAATATCGATCATCGACAATGAAAGGTACTGCCCCTGTTTTAAATTGTGTAACAGAGTCGAGAATTGCTTATCGAAATTATAGCGATTATGAATCCCTGTTAACTTATCAGTTTGCGCTTTTTGTGTTTGAATTAACTCGTATTTATATTGTTTTCTCAGCAGCACATCCGTTTGATATTGCATCGCGGTCATGATAGCAACTGTTATCACATAGAAGTTTATACTCCAAATGATATCCACCTCGGTGTTGAATTGGATTATAAGCAGAGCAACACCCAGTAACAGCCAAATAATGAACTTTTGACCTAAGTGAAGTATGGGAATGGCTGTAATAAAAATGGCTGACAGCATAGGGCCGCCTTCATGGAGCTCTTGATGGTTAATAGCATAGCTATAAAAGAATAAACCATTGATGAGGGTAAACAGCACCGCAAAAAATAACAGTATCGAATCAAGGTAACAGGTGGCTGATTTTTTAATACTGAAAATCATTACCATTGCAATTAGGAGGCTGACAATACGGGTTAAGATGTCGGCGAAAGTATAATTAGTGGCTGCAAATGAAGATAGGGTAAAAAATAGCAACACCGTAATTAAGATGTAACTCATCATTACTGCATTTGTGCGTGAGCGTTGATTTAAAGATTGTTGAAATGATAGTTCTGCCTCTTTATCTAACACCCACTTAGCAGGTAACCATTTCATTATTGACTTCCTTAGATTAATACTACGAGATACGACTCAAACCCTCAGTTAACATTATAGTATTAGTTAATTTTTTAGTTAATTTTTTAGTTAATTTTTATTTCGCATTTGGGCTACTTGATCGATTATTTTATGATTAATCTCGTGACTATTAGTTAGACAGTATTGCATGAATACCCTCTATTCATGCTGTTGCTTTACAAGCCTGATACAGAACTTTAGGGCATATTGGGGCAAGTCTTCTTATTAACTATCTTGTTAATAATCTCAGTAAATTGAGTTACATTGTGGATTTGCTGCTGGTCAATATTGATATGCTCTAACGCAAGTTCAATATTAAGGTTATCAAGTTCTAGTTGCGCGATTAGCGACTTTGCATCTAGCTCTATATGCTCTAGGGTTAAGATAAGAAAGTCATTGCCAAACACTCTAAAAATTAACGACTCTGGCAAAAATGCAGTTAACTTGTTGGCTATAAAGGTAAGTTTTTTATCACCTTCGAGCCAGCCGTGGGTTTTATTGTATTGACCAAAATTGAACAAACTGATGACGTAACAGCAATGATAATGTTTGCTAAATAGCTCTTCGTTTAACGTAATAACGTGCTCTAGATATCGATAGTTATATAAACCGGTAAGCGAATCTTTGTAATAATAGGCAAGCCTTGCTTCTTCAAACTCATCCTTTAAATAATTATGATCAACAGGAATTAGATTAGCACTCTCTAGCACTGGCACAGCTGCTTTTACCGTATCAGGGCAAAATTGTTTACCTGCCAGCGCCTTTATTTCTGCGATAGCTTCTTGTTTCGATTTACTCATTTTATAGATACGTTTTGAGGTCATTGCATCAAAGGCGTCAACTAAAATGAGAATATGAGAAAGTGGGCAGATCTGTTTGCCTTTAAGTCCCCGAGGGTAACCCGTCCCATCATAGTGTTCATGATGGCACCTGATGATTTCAGCATGTTTTTTAAAGGCTTTAATCGATACCAGTAGCTTGTAGCCGCTGTCTAAATGCTGCTGAATAATTTTGTATTCTTGCGAGGTGAGTTTACCTGGTTTTAGTAGAATACTATCGGGTGTAGATATCTTACCTATGTCATGCATGATTGCTGATTCATAGAGGATTTCCACTTCAGCATTACTAAAGCCCATCTCTTTAGCTATCATCACTGAGTATTGTGCAACCCGCCGCGTATGACCAGCGGTGTAGCTATCGCGCCGCTCCACTAAATCAAGCATAGATGATAGTACTTGACGGTAGTTTTTTACATCTTGTTGCTTGTGTTTTAGTGCCAGCTCTCGCTCTTTACTATTAAGGGCATTTCTTTCTATCACGTATAAACATATAACCAGTAACACGGATAAAAAGATGGCGATAATGGCAACCAGATTATTGTAAAAATTGAGCTCAACCATCAGCTTGTTGATCTCTTGATCTACTGCAAATTCTAAATCATCCACATATACCCCTGTGGCGATAATCCAATCAAAAGGCTTATATAATTTGGCATAGGCCAGTTTTTTAACGATTTCATCATTGGTTTTACGTTTGAAATAATATTCGAAGTAAACTTCACCTTGAGCATTAATGCCATCAAGCTCCATCTGGAAGGGGTAGTTACCTTTGATGTCTTGACTGAGGGTTGATAATAGCAGCCCTTCGGTTTCAGGCTGGCTAGGGTGAACTTTTCTAATGGCAAAGTCATCACCACCGGCGTAATTAATCACTTCATTTACCCAAACGTAGGTTTCTGGGTTCTGCAGTTTAATTAGCCTAATAAAGGCAGCGATCCTTTTTTTCGCTTCATTGATAACTTGAGGTGGTAATAATGACAGTGTCATTTGCATATCATCAGCAATCGCTGTGTTAATACTTATTTCAGCCAAGGTATTGTCTGGCTTAGAGGAGTGTAAACTTGGCTTATGGGATGACTGACAAAGAGCTTGTCCTGATTGTGTTAATTGGTATTGAAACTCATCATCGTCAGCGGCTAAAGTTTGTAGCACTTGGCAGCGTTGATGTTCAGGGGTGTTATTAAGTACTAATTTGAATTGTTGCGAATGCGTTTGTAGATTAGTTTGTTGTTTTTGGTATTCGCGCTTAAGGGTTGCTTCAGCTGCGATATGCACCGATGAAACAAGATCAGTAATATGCTCTTTTTTTAATTTAAATAAGTTTTCGCTGATAAGCTGTTTTTGCTTATCGATGACAAAATCTTCTGAGCGATTATCTAGATACAGAATTGATATACAGAATGAAAATACAATCAGTCCAAATAATAATGACTTTCTTAAATGCAGGTAAATCATATCTATAAGTCGCCCCTTATTAAGTTATTGTGACTAATAAGGGCTGATGGAAGCACAGGGGCGTAATATGCCACTAAGTGCTTGAGGTGTTTGATGCTAGCTGCGCGTATAACGTCAGAAGGTCTTGTAAAATAGCGAAGAATAACAACATAAGTGGTTTGAAAGGCATTGGCCTGAGTAATGCTATCTATTACAGAGGCATCAGCTAACGTGACATATTCTAACGTGACGTCTAGTAAACTAAGATTGAGTAAAGTGAAAAATTGGCTCATCCTTAATCACCTCTAAAAACTCCATTAACTAAACAATAGCGCATTTATTAGTGAAGTTACAACTAAGTTAACCAAAGGGATTGCTGAAATTTTTCAAAGTTAGATATTATTGATTTAATCAAAAAAATATAGCTTGTCACAAGGTGATCTTTCTAGGCAGTTATGGCTAAAAATTCCTATTTACAGGTCAAGGATGAGTTAAAATGACTGGCTAGAGCAATATAACCGCGAACAATTATTTACCGCTTTTGCCGCTAATGCTGCCCAGTATTCCCCGCAAAATTTGTTTGCCAAACTTACTGCCCACCGCGCGTGCAGCTTGTTTTGAAAAGCTCTGTACTAGACCTTGACGGCGCTTGGTGCCAAATAGCAATTCGCTAAACCAATTGCTTTGTTCATCCTCGCTATCTTTTTGGGGTGTTGAGCTTGTTTTTTTTGGGGTAGACTTTTTAGTGTCAGCTTTTTCTATAGGAGGCTTGGCATCAGGGGCTTTTTCAAGTTGCTCGAGTTGATTGAGGCGTTCATAAGCCGACTCGCGATTAATGGCGATATCATAATGATTGCCGATAGGGCTTTGGGCGCGACAAGCATTACGCTCAGTCAGTGTTAATGGCCCCATACGACAGCGGGGCGGGGATATCAGCGTTTGCTCAACCATACTGGGCACACCATTATCTTGTAAGGTTGATACTAAGGCCTCACCCACGGCTAAGCTCGAAATCACTGCGGTGATATCCAGTTTAGGATTTACCACAAAGGTTTCAGCGGCGGCGCGAACCGATTTTTGGTCCCTTGGTGTATAAGCCCGCAAAGCATGTTGAATACGATTACCTAATTGCCCCAATATCGCATCGGGTATATCGTCAGGAAATTGTGAGCAAAAATACACCCCAACCCCTTTAGAGCGGATTAGGCGCATAATTTGCTCGATACGCTTAAGTAGATGATCTGGGCTATCCTCAAACAGTAAATGGGCTTCATCGATAAAAAAGGCCAACTTAGGTTTGTCGGCATCGCCGACCTCAGGCAGGTTTTCGTATAGCTCTGATAACAACCATAGTATAAAACTGGCATATAAATTTGGGGTTAATACTAATTTATCTGCCGCCAGAATATTGATTAAGCCATGGTTTTGCTCATCAACGCCCATGATGTCACTTAGCTCAAGGGCGGGCTCGCCAAAGAAAACCTCACCACCGTCACGCTTTAAACTCATCAGCGATCGCTGAATCGCCGCTAATGATTGCGCACTGACTAAACCGTATTCAGCACTGATGGTTTTACGCTCTTTTGAGACCAAGGTCAGAAGCGCTTTAAGGTCGTCTAAATCCAGCAGTAATAAGCCTCGGCTATCGGCTAAGGCAAAAACGATGTCTAAAATGCTGCTTTGGATGTCATTTAGCCCCAGCATTCTGGCTAATAATGTTGGCCCCATTTCACTGACGGTGGTGCGAATAGGGTGACCTTGCTGGCCGAGTAAGTCCCAAAAAACGCATGGATTAGCTTGGGGGCTGAAATTGCTAATACCAATTTTATCAGCGCGGGCTAATAGTTTATCTGACACCTTGCCTGCAGCGGCTAGACCTGAAATATCCCCTTTAATATCAGTAACAAAAACCGGCACACCTTGACGGGAAAAGTTTTCAGCTAACATCATCAGCGAGACCGTTTTACCCGTACCTGTCGCTCCTGCAATTAAGCCATGACGATTACCATAACGCAGTTGTAGCTCAACGGGATTATCGCCTTTACCTATCAATATCGTGTTTGTTGAACTTTGTTTCATTGTCGCTCCTTGCAGATATTGCTTTAGGTAAAAGCACAAAGGGGTGATGGTTAACGCTTATGTAATACGTTTATGGCAATAACAGTGTAGAACAAGAATGTAAAATAAGAATGTCGAATTGATTGGCTGGCGCACAAACGCTGTGGCCGCTAAGTAGCATGTCGCTAGCGAGTGATTCATTTTTGTAGCGCTATAAAATCTATAGCTCATACGAATAATAAAAAATTATCGTTTTAAGAATTTTTAATAATTATTTTAATCCTCTCCATTGCCGTAAACTAGCCCTATTAAATCAACGCAAGCGTTTTAGATTGTTATTTTGTTATCACTACTAACAGCGCTTTCATCTCTGTGAAGCTAAGGGCAAATTATGAAATTTTTACACACTATGATCAGAGTTGCAGATCTTGAGAAATCGATTGAATTTTATACTGATGTGCTGGGTATGAGTGTGCTCGATAGAGCTGAAAACACTGAATATCGTTATACCTTGGTGTTTGTTGGTTATGCCGATCAGCCAGATGGCACTAGCATTGAGCTGACTTACAACTGGGATACAGACCAGTATGATATGGGTAATGCCTTTGGTCATTTAGCCTTAGGTGTGGATGATATTTACGCTGCTTGCGACAAGATTAAAGATTTAGGCGGAAAAGTCACTCGTGAGCCCGGCCCTGTAAAAGGCGGCGCGACGCACATCGCATTCATCACTGACCCTGATAACTATCAAATTGAGCTGATTCAACTGAGCTAACTGAACCGAGCTAACTGAACTGAGCTCGTTATCTCAAAGCCCTATTACATCGGCTGCTCAATGACCCATTTTTCGAGGAATGACAACATGAAACAAGCATTATTTCAAACGCTGCAACTAGGCCGTCATACACTAACCAACCGCATTGTAATGCCACCAATGACCCGTTCACGTGCTTCACAGCCAGGAAACTTGGCTAATGACATGATGGCAAAATATTATGCTCAGCGCGCACAAGCGGGTTTAATTGTGGCTGAAGGCACGCAGATTTCTGCAATGGGTCAAGGTTATGCTTGGACACCGGGTATTTACAGCCCTGAACAAATTGCGGGTTGGAAAAAAACCACTGATTTAGTTCATCAACAAGGCGGGGTTATTTTTGCTCAGCTTTGGCACGTTGGCCGCGTTACTCACCCTGATAATATTGGTGGCGAGCAACCTATTTCATCTTCTGCCCTTAAAGCTGAAAATGTAAAAGTCTTTATCGACAACGGCACCCAAGAGCCTGGTTTTGTTGATGTGGTTGAGCCACGGGCAATGACCAAAGCAGATATTAACGCTGTGATTGAAGAATATCGTCAAGCGGCGCTTAATGCGATTGAAGCGGGTTTTGATGGCATTGAATTACATGCTGCTAACGGTTATTTAATTAACCAGTTTATTGATTCAGAGGCGAATAACCGCACCGATGAATACGGCGGCTCAGTAGAAAACCGTTTACGTTTTTTAAGTGAAGTGGTTGGCGCTATGATTGAGGCGATTGGCGCTGACAGAGTTGGGGTGCGTTTAGCTCCATTTACTTCATTAAATGGCACCGTTGATGCTAACCCTGTTGAAACTTACACTGCTGCAGCAGCGTTATTAAATACCCATAAGATTGTGTATTTACATATTGCAGAAGTGGATTGGGATGATGCTCCTGAAACCCCAGCAGGCTTTAAAAAAGCGGTACGTGAAGCATATCAAGGGGTACTCATTTATGCCGGTAAGTATAACGCCGATACCGCAGAGCAAGCGATACAAGATGGCTTAGTGGATATGGTTGGTTTTGGCCGCCCATTTGTGGCAAACCCAGATTTACCTAACCGTATTAAGCATGGTTACCCATTGGCTGCGCATGATCCAGCCACCTTATTTGGTGGTGATGAGAAAGGCTTAACTGATTATTGTGAGTATGCTAGCAACTAATGCCTATAAAGCGCACGCTTGCTAGTTAAGCAGTCGCTAAACAGGTTAAAATATAATAGCCACTTTACTTCACTGTAAAGTGGCTATTTTACTATATGAGGGGGTGGTTAAGCTAACCGCTAATACCTTTCTTTTTATCAATGCATGACGATCCATGCATATTGATACAGCACTTTAGTTAATCTTATTTTCACTGCGGCCTGCTTGTTTTAGGCGCTGATGAGCTGTGTCTGTTTCAATATTACTCTAGAGAATTATCAATGCGCGGAGCGTTATATTTATTTATTGCCACCTTGTTGGCTGCTGTTGGCTGGATTTCGTCAAAGCTTGTGGTTGATGAAATGCCCGGCGAAGTGTTTATTGCTAGCCGCTTTATGTTAGCTAGTCTGATTTTATTACCTTTTTGCTATAAAAGTATTTGGCGATTAAGAGCCAAGCAGTTGCTATTAGCCTGCGGAGTAGGCATTTTCTTGGGGATGTCGTTACAGATTTGGGTGTTTGCGGTATCGATCAGTAATAGCCTGTCTGAAGGGGCATTTATCATGAGTTTAGCGATGATCATTGCGCCTATGACCGCCTGGGTTTTGTTTAAAGTTAAGCCTCACCGCGCATTTTGGTTAGCTTTACCCATCAGTGTGGTAGGGATGATGTTACTGAGTTTAAGTAATGGCTGGCAAGTGGAGACCAGTCAATGGTATTTCTTACTTGCCTCTTCATTGCTGTCTGTTCATTTTGTGTTGAACAAAAAAATTAGTCTCAGTATTAAGCCACTTGATTCGATATGTTTACAGTTATTTATGGTTGGCTTAGTTGCTGCTGTGTATGTTGCCTTTACCCAGCAATTAAGCTTTGAGGTCAATGATAGTTTGATATTTTGGTTTGTGGTCTCTACTGTTATCGCTACGTCAGTGCGTTATGTATTTCAGACTCTAGGCCAGTATCAAGTTAAGATGGAAACCGCGGCATTGATTATGATTTTAGAGCCTATTTGGACCATGATCTTAAGCTTTAGTCTGTTAGATGAGCAAATTTCGCTGCAAAAAGTTATTGGCGGTGCGCTGATTTTTATATCCCTAAGTGTTTATATTAAGCTGTCTAAGCCACCTAAAAACGCTAACTGATGCACTAACAACAAAAAGCCAGTCGTGAGACTGGCTTTTTAGTTAAGGCTCTACAGACCGATTAGAGCTGGTTTAAGTATTTCTCAACGCTGGCAAGTTCACGCTGCTTTAAGCTGACGCAGTTTTTAACACTTTCATCGAGCTTGGCTAAGGTACGGCCAAACTCAGGTGTTTGCGCGACTTTTGGCTTAAAGAATGTGTTGGTTGTATCCAGTGCCGCTAAATCACAACCGCTACCGGTAAACGATGGGATCATCGCCACCGCAAAGGGAGGTAGTTTCGCTTTTATGGCGCTGAAGTTAGCATAGATCCAATCTCTAAAGCGTTGTTTACGCTCATCGGTATAAGCTTGCCCTGCAAAGATATAGCGTAAATCTGGCGCATTGACTTTATCGGTCAAACTATAATCTAGCACGCTGTTTTGTAGTTTTTCAGTAGGCGCATAGCCTAAGGCATACATTAAACGAGTGCGTTTTTGCGGGTCTTTCGTTACCTCAAATTCAGCTTTTACTTTCGCTAATACCTTACTGTCACCAAAATACACTGCAATATTGAGGTAAGTGCCGATAAGGTACTGGTCAACATCGTTATTACCATTAAGGTACAAGTCAGCTTGTTTTTTAGCGGTTGCAATTGTGGCTTTATCTTTGGCTTCAAAAGCTAATAAGTTAATCAATGTTGGGCGTAACTTACTAATAGATGACTTTTCATCAACTTTTGCAGTAACACCGTACTTCTCGATTGCGCTTTGTGCTCTTGAGGCAATGAACTTAGCCCATAGCTCTTGGTTGGTGTCATCAATAAAGGTGCGTTTTTGAGATTGTAAGTAACCTAATGCGGCAGAGACGATTTGCGGATGTTGGTCATCAATAAATGCGCCTAAAATATTCAGTAACTCACCACCTGAGATAAAGCCGGCATCTAATAAGGCATCAGCTGCTGAGATCAAGGCTTTACGCTCACGAGCTGTCAGCTGGGTTTTAGCATTGGCTAATAAGTTGCTCATTTGTGTTTCATCTAACAACCAGCGGTAGTAACCCATGGCGTCTGAATCTGGATAAATCCAATCAGGACTGAATGCTAATTTGATGGTTTGCGATTGACTGGTGAGTAAAATGGTTTCGGTTGCAACTTTGTCACCTTTACCATATTTAACCGATACTGGCACAGTCCAAGACTGCTTTGCTGCTACAGTGCCAGCATTTACAAAGCGGCTTTGTTTAAGGGTTAGCTTATCACCTGCTAATGACACATCGATTAAAGGGTAAGACGATTGTTCAATAAAGGTGCTTAAGATACTGCCAACATCTTTACCAGAGGCTTTTGATAAGGCATTCCAAAGATCATCAGCTTCAGTATTTTGAAAGGCATGATCTTTAATGTATTGACGAATACCCTTATTAAATTCAGCCTCGCCGATATAGTTTTCTACCATATCTAGCACAGCTTCGCCTTTACTATAGGCAAGGCCTAAACCGTCCATAATGTCGGCTTCGGTTTTAATGGGCTTGCGGATAGGCTTGGTCGATACCCGTGCATCTAATGACATCACGTAGTTTTTGGATAATGCTAAGTTAGATTCAAATTCTGGGTGAATTTGCTCGGTCACTTTCGCAGCCATCCAGCTGGCAAAAGCTTCGTTTAACCATAGGTCATTCCACCATTGCATGGTCACTAGGTTACCGTACCATTGGTGTGCTAGCTCGTGGGCAATAATTGAAACGGCCGTTTTTTTGCTATTTTGGCTGGCGGTTTGCTCATCAACTAACAAAATATCTTCACGATAAGTGACTAAGCCTGCGTTTTCCATCGCCCCAAAAGGAAACTCAGGTACTGCAACGCTATCAAGCTTTTGATAAGGGTAATCGACCCCAAAATAATCTTCTAATGCTTTTAGAACTAACGGCATTTGCTCGGCTGCATATTTGGCTAGCTCGATTTTCCCCTTAGTGGTTATTACGCGCCCTGGGACTTTCATGCCTGTGACTTCAATTTCTTCAAATTGACCCACAGCATAAGCAACAAGGTAAGAGGATATTGGCTTGGTTTGAGCAAATACGTGAGTTGTCAGGCCATCTTTGGTTGCAACTGAAAGCTCTGGGGTGTTGCTGTAAACCTTTTCAGTACTTGGGGCTGTGATGGTGACTTGAAAGGGGATTTTATATTCTGGTTCATCAAAGCTTGGAAAACTGCGGCGCGCATCACTCATTTCAAATTGGGTAAATAAGTAGGGCTGGCCGCCATCAATGGTTTTATACAGGCCGACAGATTGACGGTTATAAGGGGCTGTGAAATCCATTGAGAAAGAATATGCACCAGGTTCGATAGTATGTGGGCAGTTAAACAAAACCACCCCAGTATCTTGCATGATTACATCTAGTTGGCAGTCTTTGTTGTTAGCTGATTTGGCATCTAACTGGATATTGCTAGCAGTGTATTCTAAGCCGTTAAGTTGTAATTGCTTAGTGGCTTCAAGCACTTCAATTTGAATGGCTGTGCTGCCTGAAAACTGATCTTTTACTGGATCTAAGTTGAGCTTAATACTTTGTGATAGTGGCTTGGCGACTTTACTTAGCACGTATTCATTGGCTAAGGCGTCGGTACTTCCCACAAATGAGAGCGTAACCAGTCCCGCAGTGACGATTCGATACATGTTATTTCCTGTTGTTTTAATTATCATTCCATGATGTTTAATGGCATTGATTAGGATTGAGTGACTATTAGCGTTTTCATTGATAACGATTGTATTCATAACGCTTGTATTGGAACCATTGCATTGATGATTCTATAAGGTCATTTAAAGCTGACGCTGATTATAACAAGTTAACAGCTAAGCGGTAACTTACGAGCATCATTTAAGTTGGGGTTGTTGTAACAATTGATGACTTGCTTAGAGTATTTAGTGTGATTACTTAGAGTAGCGCTTGATTGAAGCATCATCTAATCCCAGCTTGGCGATTGCTAGGTATTGAGTTACTTATGGCTTAGAGCTGATTTAATGGCCGAAATAAGGCAAATATTATCGTTGAGGTTTGCCTTATATTCGGATCTTGTGTTCTTAGTATCAAAAGTAGTTTTTAGTATCAAATGCCGATTTTAAATTATTAGCAAACTCGATAAATTTCTCTTTAATGGTGCGCTTGATAGACACCTCCAGCGAGCCCAAAATAACCTTACCCTCAATGGTGATGACAGGAGCTTGGCGGGTTGCGATAGAAGGCGCTTTGTTTTCAATGCTACTGACGAGCCCGTAAGTTTTACACACCACATTAATGCCTTCAGGAACATAGATACTGCTACTGCCCAAAAAGCAATTAATCTCAATGGTGACATGTTGATGCTGAAAAATGGCATCACTAAAATCCAGTGTGGTTTCACCTATAATATTATTAACCTTAATAACCTTTGGCACCACCCATTGGCCGCTACGTTCACTGTTACCTAATATGCTGGTTAAGCGCATATCTTCAGTGGCAGTTTTGCTGCCATAGTTTGGCGCAAACTGGTGGTCTTTTTGCTGACTATAGTCAGTATCAGCGGTTAAGGTTAGGTCTGCGACCAGTGCGATTATCTCTTGATGAACACTTGAGTTCATTGCCTCATCAAGGCGTCTTTCAAAGGCTTCAGCAGAGATAATGCCGTGGCTATAATTGACAATTAACTGATCGATAACTTGTTCTCTGACTTGCTCAATAGGGCGATCTTCTAAAATCACGGCCATAATGTCACTCCTTGGACTTTATAGTACATAGTGACTCAGATTTTAGTCACTAGGGTAGATGTTGTATTTAAGTTAAATTAATGCAATGTGCAGGCCAGTTTAAAGATGCTATATAAAAACAGTGCTTTATCATTCTTGCAGCATTGCGTTATCGTTTTTAACCTTTATAAATGCAAATGATATAGTGAAAGTAGCCAGCTGAATTAGTCAAAATAACCAGTGAACAGCCATGGGTTTGTCATTTTTTCTACGTATAGTTACGCTATAGAGCCATCTGCACCCGCTATTACGGATTTTTTATGGTTTAAAAACTCCATAAAGATTGGTGTCTAGCACTCTTTTTTTCTCAATGGAAAAGCCTAAAATGCACCGCATCGGCATCACCTATGAGGAAAATCATTATGTCACACCCAATTATTGCAGATTTGAATAAACGTTATACTGTGAAAAAGTATGATTCAAGTAAGCGTATTTCAGCAGCGGATATGGACGTAGTGAAACAAGCGATTCGTTTAACTGCTTCTTCTATTAACTCACAGCCGTGGAAATTTATCGTATTAGAAACTGATGTGGCAAAACAACGTTTTCATGAAACGTTTGCCAATATGCACCAGTTTAATCAGCCTCATGCTACTGAAGCCTCCCATGTGATTTTATTTGCCCATAACCCTAAGTTCACTAAAGATGACTACAGAAAAGTTGTTGATGTTGAAGTGTCGTCAGGTCATTTACCGGCAGACATGTATGACAACATGCTAAATGGTGCTTTTGGTTTTGCAGAGCAAAATACTGATGACAGTGGTTTTAATGGCCATTGGACTAAAGCGCAAACCTATATTGCTATTGGTAATACCTTGCATACGCTAGCTCGTTTAGGGATTGCTTCTACATCGATGGAAGGCGTTGACCCAAGCTTAATTGGTGAGATTTTTAAAGAAGAGTTAGATGGTTACGTTTGTGAGTTTGCGCTAGCAATGGGTTATCACAAAGAGGGCGAAGATTATAACTTTGGCCTACCTAAATCACGCTTACCTGAACAAGATATCATCACAGTTTTATAAACTATATTTGGTCGTTTAAATTATAGCTTGTAACACCTTTCTAATTGATTATTCTGTCCCTGTTATTAAAGCCCATCATGTACTCTTGATGGGCTTTTTTGTGTTGAGTATTTTTAAAAGATTAAATCAGCAGCTTAGTCTCCATTTTAAACAGTCACTATTTCACAGGAAGGTGGAAAATTTTAGGTTCGGCTTTTATAAGCCCTAAATGACTGATAATACTGCAATGTAACCCGTCACATTAACGTTGAGCATGAGTTAAACCTTTATAGGGACTGACTTCAACTGGAATACTGATGAAATTGAGTAGCCTCTGCAAGGTGCTATTCATACGTGTCATGCCATGAACCGCTGGCGCTGAAACGATATTATGAAGAATGGAATGTATTTGATGGGAGGCATGAATATTGATGGATGAATGCAGCTGCTTTGGTTGATAGTAGTATCATTAAGGCATTGCGCAATCGCTAACAACAGACAGTATTAAGAAGAGGAGTTACTTAGCTGCAGCTTATTGATAAAGCCGCCATTATGTTCAGTGTTTCAAGTCGTTCTCAACATGGTAAGTTATTCCAAAAAGTGTAGAGTCATAACTAAAGCGACTAAAAATGCTGATAAAATGGTAAAAAGGTGGGATTAATAATGACGTATTAGCTTGATTTTACTCTCCCAGTAATGACTTGGGAGAGTCGTGAAAGTAAACTATAACTTCTTTAATAAGGAACTTGGTTTTGCCATAAATTGTTGTTTACCGCCTTGTCATAGCCGTTTTGGTATAAGGCTTCCATGTACTGCTGATCAAACATTTTCTTGGTGGCAGGTTCTGCATCAAACTTGTCGTCAATATAAGTGAATGACAAATCGTAGTTATTTACTTCGCTGTAATACAGCATTCGATATAAATCACCTCTAGCTTGTTGAATCGTCATACTTTTCAAACTGCGATTCAGTAGTTCAAGGCCTTTATCATGTAGGGAAATATAAGGTGATTTTAATACCCCGTTACGGATAACGTGAATATTAGTTGGTTGCTGATAACCTAAAGCCTGATTGACTAACCCATAATCGAAATTACCTGGGTCGACAAACATTTGTGAGTTCATGCCGCCATCAACATGTAGTTCTTCTAGAGGCTTTCCATCTATCTCAACATTGATGAATTGTGGTGGAAACACCCCTGGAATTGACGAGCTTGCGGCTAAAATTTGATGAACTAAGTCATATTTATTTGGTAAGTTACTGGCAGCAATTTGGCCAATATTCCAGATCATCAGCTCGCCAGAATCAAACTGCGTAGTGCCAATAAATAGTCGACGCCCTTTTTGGTGTTCAGTCGCTATTTTATCAATCATTGTAGCAGGGTAAAACTGCTCCACTAGCTCATATAGACTACTGCCATCAGTAAAGGCATCTTTAAAAAGAGCATTTAAAAAATTGCGTTTACCTAATATAGCCTTATCGTTAAGGCCTAGCATGACTTGCTTTAATCGATGAATTTCATCACCACCAATAAATGCAAATGGTGCAATCAAAGAGCCTGCACTGATCCCTGTGACAATGGTGTATTGCGGTAGTTGATTACTATCATAAAGGCCGTTTATTACTCCGGTGCCATAAGCACCCTTAGCACCACCACCCGATAACACTAATATATTTAGCTTTTCTGACGCACTTGCTAATGGTGTGGTGTTGGTGGTTGCATCATATAAAAACGCAGGTTGTTCATCAGCCCAAAATCGATAAGGTTCAGCTATTTCGGTTTGATCCGCCGCCACGAGAGCATCTTTGTAATTATTAGCATCAACCCGTTGTTCAAGTTGATGATTTGAGCTACAGGCCGTTATGAACAAGGCAAAAAATATTAACTTAATAAGGTTCTTCGGGGTGTTCATTAGTGTCTCCATTTAGCCGTTTAGCGGCTAAAAATCTAAAGATATTTTAAATCAAATTAGCAATATTATAGAAGCGAAAGCGGTTTCTATGATCTGCTGATAATTAATATTAGAAGGTTAATGGACATTGTGTAATCTGTTAAATCGCGTTTGAAGGATTTAACCCTCACAAAACGGCTAACGTGAATTGCTATCGTCAATTGGGGTAGATGGGCGATTTATCGATTTTAAACCGTGTAAATCTCACGCTTTTACTACTCTATAGCGGTTAATTTTATTACTTCAATGTTAATGATGATGGTTCGATCCTTCATAAGCGATTACAAGGTAAGGGTTAAATTAATTACTATAAATTTAATTATTCAGGCTCATACAGCAAAGATGCAAACTTTAACCTAATATTAGGCTTGAGCTACTTTGATGATTCACTAGCCAAACCCTAGCAATCAGAGATACATGGAGTTAATTATGACCGTGTTTTACCGTTCTACCCTTGCAGTGCTTATTTCATTAACATTAGTGGCCTGTGGCAGTGATGACAGCCCTAGTGTTACAGATCCAGAACCTGAAGTACCCGTTGTCGAGCCACTGCCACCACAGCAGATTGATCGGATCATTGGTGATAGCACCGTAATGGGGCTTAAAGAGTCAGTGGTGATTAATGATGTAGAGGGTACGGCAACGCGAGTTGAGTTAGAGGCGTTTAAAGGCATTACTTATGCGACTTCTGCGCGCTTTGAGCACAGTGTGGTCACAGAATTAACAGATGTGGTCGATGCAACGGTTTTTGGTGATGCTTGCCCGCAACTTGATTTAACGGTGCAGGAGCAATCAGAAGATTGTTTAAACCTTAATATTTGGCGCCCAGAAGATACGGTCGAGTCCGCTGATTTACCTGTTTATGTGTTCATTCATGGTGGTGATTTTGAATTTGGTTCAGGCTCAGACCCGCTAGTACAAGGCGATAATGTTGTCGCTCAGGGGGCATTAGATGATAAACCATTTATTGCGGTCACTCTAAATTATCGTTTAGGTATTTTAGGTAGCTACTGGCTTGATGGTAGTAAGAACGACAAAGGCGGTAATTTTGCTTTAGGTGACCAAAAACGCGCGCTTGAATGGGTCAATAACAATATTGAATTATTTGGTGGTAACCCAGATAAGGTTACCCTTGTTGGCCAAGGCGCTGGCGCCATGTCAGTAGGGATTTTACAGCAAACCGAAAACAGTGAAAGTTTTGCTGGTGACTATTTCCAGCGCGCTATTATGCAAAGCAACCCTTATGGCTTTGATTATAAGTCTTATGATCAAGCCAAAACCTTTCAAGGTAAGTTACAAGATTATGGCGATGAGTTATTTGCTGAAGAAGGCTCTGTGGTACTTGATGAGTTAACCCTTGAACAAATCATGCAAGTGCAGGAAAAGGCACTAAATCCATTAGCGAAAGTTGGCGCTTGGTCAGGATTAGACTGTATTGATGTGGATAACTTAGTAGGCAGTGGTTTATGTTTAACCTCTAAACTTAGCGCTGAAACTACGCCGTTAGCCAATTTAAAGCCTTTTTCGCCTTATGTTGAATACCGTGCAGGTACTGGATTTCCAACTTTTAAACCTGAAATCAGTGGTTATCACTTGACAGCCCAGCCAGTACTTAGCGAGTTAAATGTACCAACAGTACTAGGCTTTAACAGTAATGATTCAAGAACAACGGCATTTCTGCCGAGTTTAACTTCATTAATACCGACGATTATCAATTTAATCCAACAGCTTAATGATGCGCCTGAAGATCCTGATTTAGCCGCTTTAGATATTCAGGCTTGGTTAGAATCCCAAGATAACTTGGCATTGTTAGAGCAAGAGTTAATGGCCATAACAAACTCAGATGTTGAAGCCCAAGTTGAGTTAGGTGACATTTTACCTAGCACAGCCTATGACGCCATTACCCGCTTTTTCTTTGGTTTAGGCAATGGCGCTATCATAGATGAACTGTTTAAATTAACGGACTTTTATCCAAACGATGAAAGTGAGTTAAGCGGTGCCACAGGTAATATGGCGCAATTTAATTTACTCGTAAACGATATGCTGTTTAGTGGTCCAGCACGGGTTATGGCCAAGCAAACCAGTGATAATGGTGTGGTGCCAGTGACTTTTTATAACTTTGATTACAAACCAAGCTTTAATGTGTGGACCACAAGTAATGAAGCAACATCCATTGACCTTGCAGCGCTAATTAAATCAATTAGCTGCATTGGTAACATTTGTAATGGTGCGGAATTACCATTTGTGTTCAATAAACCTTATACCGTGACAGGTAACAAGGTTACTCCAAGTGATAGTGATATGATGTTAATGGATAAATTGTCACGTCTTTGGTTTAGTGATGAGCTGTTTGATAACTATCAATTCAATACCAGTGATGACAATGTGTTAGTGATTGATGGCGATACAAATATACAAATTGAAGCAGATTGGGACAAAAGAAAACAACCAGGTATTGACCCAGAGTTACGCGAAGGTCGCTTAACGGGTCTTGAGGATTTAGGCTTAATTTTAGGCTACTTTAATTAATGACTAAATAAGCTTTATCTTTATCGCTTTGATTGGCGGCTAGCATTTGCTAGCCGTAATTTTTTAACCATAATGACGGTATATCAATGAACATGCATTCTATTTCTAAGTGCCTAACTGTACTTAGCTTTATTATTGTTACCATAGTGGTGACTGGCTGCGCAACGTCTTACCCTGAGGTTGAGGACGGTTTTCAAACGGATTGGGACTCGAAAAAATACCATGCTGATTTGTACTTAATCCCTACTGCACCAGAAGCCTTAGCGAGGCGTATTGAGCTAGTGCGTCAAGCCAAAAGCTTTATTGATATGACTTACTTCTCATGGAATAAAGATACCTCGGGATTAATGCTTTTTGCCGAAATTAAGCAAGCTGCCGATCGCGGTGTAAAAGTCAGAGTAACCCTTGATGACTTGTTGGTGTTTAATGAAAAGTGGCTTGCAGAGCTCGCCCACCATCAAAATATCGATATTCGTATTTTTAACCCTTTCGACTCTCGAAAAATGGGTTGGATTGGCCGTGCGATGGACTTTCAAATTCATCAGCAACAGCTGGATAATCGCCTGCACGAAAAGTACTTTAACGTTGATGGTCACAATATGATTTTAGGTGGCAGAAACATTGGCGATGACTACTTTGGCTATAGCACTGAGGCAAACTTTTTTGATTTAGATGTCATTTTTAAAGGTGATGTCATTAAGGCTTTTGAAGCGAATTTTGATGGGCTGTGGGGCACTGATTATTTGATCCCAATCGAAATGCTTGTAGAAGTGAAGCAGGTGGGAGTATTTACCGAGTTTGAAAAAACTTATCGGCAACAAACTGAAAACCGCCAACAAGTGGTGAATGCGATTAATCAGCAAGTGCAGAGCTTAACAGAAGTGGGTTATACCGCAGCTGTTGTGAAACCTGTCTTTGATTCGCTTGAAAAGATGAAAGACAGTAAGCCATATTTTAGAAGTCGAGTTGAAAATCTAATGACTGATCCGGTGAATGATGCCAAGAAAGCCGTAATTTCAACGCCTTACTTAATTCCAACCGATAATAAATTTACCATTATTGAAAAGCTTAGTGCCAATAATGCACAGATCACTTTAATCACAAATTCATCGGCATCAAATGATTCGGGGTTTGTGCCGGCATACTTTGAAAAGCATCGCCCACTGTTATTAGATATGGGGGCGGATTTATATGAATATAAAGATCATGCTAAAAATAGTGATCATTTTTACCATAGTGATACTTATTACCATAATAAGACCTTTATCTTTGATGACTTATATTCCTACATTGGATCATCGAACTTTGATCCACGTTCAGATTTTTTAAATATTGAGTTTGGGGTGTTAATCAAGAGCCCAGAATTCGCCTTGACGTTAGAGCATTACTTACTGGCCAATAAAGAATTGCTTTATTGGCATGTAACTCAACAAGAAGACGGCAGTATTAACTGGCAATCAGGTGATGAAAGCTATGACGCTTCGCCTCATTATGGTGGTTGGCATGCTTTACCGGATTGGCTGATAAGGAAAATGAATGGCGAGTCAGAGCTTTAATTAAAGCCATATTTAGGGGCTAGTACGCTTTCTTTACGTAAGTCATTTAACGCCACAATATAAGAGCATGTTAGCTAAGAGTTTGTTAGGTAATAGGTTACTGACTAAGAGATTATTTGCTAACAGATTATTAGCAGAGAGGATTAGTTGAGAGTTTGTTAGCTGAAAGGATTACTAGAAATAAACAATAATTCATTGTTTTTATATACGTCCAACCCCTTGCATGATAATGAGTTTGTAGGGTTTCATTGCAGTTTAAGCAACAAATACTCGTTAATGAGCTAAATTTAATCGCGGTTATTTTTAACTAATAATAGCTATAAAAAAGCACCCAAGTTCTTTATAAAAGGCAAGGGTGCTTGATAAACACTAATTAGTTGCTGGAAGCCGTTACTCCACCACCACCAGAGCCACCACCGAAACCCTGAGCACCAGGCGCTGGAGCTGCTCCAAATGTGCCACCACTGGCAGTGAGTGTCTCCTCAAAGACCTCTGCAACAATTGAAGGGTCTATACCATTTGCAATAGCGATAGCCAATGCATCATCAGCGTTCATTCCTGCAGTTTGTGCAGCACTAAGCACTTCTAATATAGTTGCGGTTTTGCCAAAAGTCGCCTGTAAAGCAAAAGCAAGGATATTGGTTTGTTCTGCAGGTGATGATTTCATTTGAGTGAGCGTGTAATCAGCTAAACTTGTCCCTGAATTAGCAGCTGTCTGAACGCCATTGGTAAAATCTGTTTGAGATACAGCATATGCTCCTGCTGACAACGCCGTTGAAGATATTGCAGCAATCAAAATGAGCGTTAATTTGTTAGGGTACATTTATTCTGCCTCATGGTTTGATGGGGGACAAAAGTCACTGAGTTGTAAAGTACAGCTCCATGAACTATCTAATGTCACTGGTATAAGAGTAGTCAAATTTTGAACAGCATACAAACCGTTGCCTTGAAGACCATCCACATGGATATTGGAAAAAATGCCTATCATGGCTGGTGTTTCCAATTGCGCAGCGATGACTTTTAATCCAATACCATGGCATATTTGGGTAACTGTCTGGACAAAAAAGCGTGTGTCAGCTTGATCTATATCATGTACAAAGCAAGGATCTAATTTAGTAAAATCAACGTTTAAGTTACGAATATAGTGAAATGAGTTTAAGTTTGAGCCAAAGTTTTCAATGACAATATCAATTTTTAATTCTTTAGCTTTATTAATAAATGAGGTTGTAACAGCTGACGAAAGTATCACGCCAGATTCTTTAATTTCATACAAAAGTGGTGGAAGTTTTTTTTGTTGTAGTTGATATAAATTAAATAGCCAATGAGTAAAGGCAGAGCTTTGTATCGCTTGGTTGCTAATATTAATAGCTATGGGTGTTTTTTTTATGTGTGTTAATTTGTAAAAGATGAAACAAGTTATTGCTTGCTCAAGCTCAAGTAATAAGCCCAATTTATCGGCCATGGAAAATACATCTAGTGTGGGTAAAGACTCTCCATTAAATTTAAAGCCCACAAAGGATTCAACATACATAATTGATTGTTGGTTATCGACTACCGGTTGTAGCAGTAAATCAAAAAAGTCATCTAAAGGAATACATTTAAGCTCAAAATTATCTTGGTTGCAGTGTTTAAGCTCGTTGATAAAGTATTCAGTAAAGTGAGTTAAAATGTGAGCCCATTCTTCCCGTGTATGATGGCTATTGTCAGCTTGTGACAGTATTAACTCAGCGTGTTTGTCGCAATATGGGTTAGTGGTTAATTGAGAGTCTAATCGTTTGAGTGTGTCGCTAAAGCTTTCATTGGCACCAATACAAGTCACTGTATATTTTGCAAAACCATCTTCAACGTCGTGTTCTGTTTTGTTAGCCACTAAAATATCGATTAATTGCTTATGGACTAATTTGACAGCATCCTCTGTTAATGGCGATAGAAAAGCAAATTCTGACCCAGAAACTCGATAAAGCTGTATTTCGGTGATTTGATTAAGTTGCTTGCTAATAATATTGGCCCCTAACTTAATATAGGCATCACCGGCGGCATATCCTTGTTTATCGTTGATACTTTTTAGCGATGGCAGGGCTATCAAGCCTAAATAGAACTGATTTTTTTGTGGTGTATTTGTTGATTGAATCGATTCGAAATTTTTTAATAGAGCGCGTCTGTTTGGTAATTCTGTTAAAGAGTCTATGTAGGCATGTTTTGCTAGATTTTCAGCAAGTTGGGTTTGTTCTTTAAAGGCCCGCTGAATATTAGCAATCATCTGATTCATAGCATCGACGACCGCTTTAAGCTCTGTAGTAAAAGGAATAATTGGGTTGGTAATAAAGCGTTTTTTTGACGCTGAATTGGCTTGTTGCTCAATGGTTTTTAGCGGTCTTAGTACTGCTTTTAAAATGAAGTAAGCGATTAATAAGGTAATAATTAATAGAATAAAAGTGGTAGTGAGACTCGTTACTGCATGATGCCATAAGTTATTATAGGAAATACCAACATGGGACTGCACTGATAACTGCCCGGCTAAACGCCAACCATCACTTACCTCACTGGTCATTATGGGAGGTTGTAATGGAAAACTGGCCATAAACCAATTGGGCACAGATAAAGTGGGAAAATCAATCGTTCGCTTAAATTGAACAACTTCATCGATGTCAGTAAATTGAATTAGTTGATAATAACCCGAGTCAAAAATGACATTAGTCATTGTTTCTGCAACAACAAGGTTTTGCTCGTTCATATAAGGCGAAATTGAAAGCCCTAAGCTATGTGCCGCGCCTTGAGCATGAGAAGCAAGTTGTTCATTTAAATAGTCTTTCATGGTCGAGATATTGTTATATAAACCAAAACTGAAACTAAAAACTGTTAAGCAGCTAATAAGTAAAAATACTTGTAATTTTAGCGACATTCCTTTGTTTACCATTCAGCGACTCCAATTCCATTTTCGCATGTTATTCACCATTCTCTATTCTATTAACGAGATCTGTCCAACTTTTAGAGCCAGTACTAACAGGGCGATTTGAACCTAATCCCCGTGCTTTAGTTAACCATAAGCCTTGACTGTTAAATGAGTAAATTGGTTTTAAATCAGTCCGTTGATTTGATTTTTTAATGCTTGTTGTCAAATTATCTAATACTAAGGGCATGGCCTTAGGGTTATCAAAATAAATAAGTACCATGTGTGGTTGGTCAATTAATAACGCTCTAACATACATTAAGCGCATTTTTTCTTCGCTGACTCCCATTGCTTTTAAAGTAAAGTACTTAAAAATTGCAAAGTCTTCGCAATCGCCACCTTTAGTGCCCAATGACTCTATCGGTGTCCCCCAGTAATCATTTTTATTCCAATGTTCGATATCGCTGACAAAATTAATATGTCGATTGGCAAATTGATTAACCAAGTGCAAGCGTTCACTGTCAGAAAACTCAGCTCCCTTTTCAATAATTGATTGCCACTTATGAAAGTCATCGATTCTGTTAAGTCCATATTTTAGTTCAATTTGAGTAAAAAACGCGCCAGAAAAAATATTGTGGTTCATTGTTGAAAAGCAAACAGCAGAAAACACTATTGGTATTAACAGCCAATAGCGTTGCCAATTCAAATCAACACGCAATGAATTAATTTTCTCACCCAACCTATCCATAGAGATGCTAAAACTGTAGCAAAAATGTGCCATAAGGGATCTGTAAATTTCATCATAGCGAAGTTGGCCTTAATGATCGTCAATATAATGACGTATTTAATTAGGTGCCTCATGCAGTGTTCTAAGTTTAAGCTCCGAGATTTCTAGGGACTAAACTATTGCAAAATTGTTACATTGTTTGTTGGTACTTACTAACTTGCTTTGTTTTTGGCACGGATCTTGATTGAATTATGTACAGCTATTTAGGGCGATTTAATGGCCTTATTTTATAATTATTACTTAACACGCTTAATTTTGATTTTTAGTTATTGTATTTAATCGTTTTTTGTTGTTGCTAGCTTTAGTTCCCCTAAGTGGTTGGTGTTTATTAAAGTTAACATTGCACCAAAATACAGCAGCCTCAGGCATAGATGGATGCGTTCTAAGCTCTGAGGATCCACCAAGTGCAAGGGTGACCTATACTAAAGTACTACTCTTGGCTCGCAGTAATAGTACTTAGTTTGATACCGAGGTGAGTAATTAGGCTACTTTAGGTTGATTTTTGAATTGAGGTTATAGGGTTTCAAAAAACTGACAGGGGTTTCATGTATGCTTCAATGTAACATCATTGTTAAGTGGGCTTGATGAAGCCGATTAACTTAGATGGCGTAGACTTTAATGAAGATCAATTTTGATTTTCATACTTTGTACCGAGATTCATGTGAGTGTCTATACTTTCATTTGTTGCTAAGTTTTCTGGTTGGATTTGAAAGTTGAAGCGTCCTAACAACCAATCAAATTTGTAAATTATTAGCTAAATTATTCATAACTTTTATAGCAATCTGGAAGCTAAAATTCAGTGCGGTAGCGTGGCTAAAGCCATCTAGAGATATGTGGAATTATAATTTTTTGCTCTTGAATTTACCGATAAAATTTACCACAAAACATTAACTTATATGTTAAAAAGGGTGTTGTTTTAAATGAAAATAGCAATTGCTGGTACAGGTTATGTTGGCTTATCGAACGCTATGTTACTTGCTCAACACAATGAGGTTGTTGCTGTAGATATTATTGAGTCCAAAATTAACCTCCTCAATGACAAGGTGTCGCCAATTACCGATACTGAAATTGAAGATTTTCTTGCAAATAAATCGTTAAACTTTACAGCGACCTTAGATAAAGTCAGCGCCTACCAAGGTGCTGATTTTGTGATTATAGCCACTCCTACGGATTATGATCCTCAAACAAATTATTTTAATACTTCTTCTGTAGAAATGGTTATTGAACAAGTGACTTCGATTAACCCTAGCGCTGTGATGATCTTAAAATCTACTGTGCCAGTTGGATATACCGAACGGATAAAGGCAAAGTTAAATTGCGATAACATTATTTTCTCACCGGAATTTTTACGTGAGGGAAAAGCACTGTACGACAATCTATATCCTTCAAGAATAATTGTGGGAGAGAAGAGTAAACGCGCTGAAATATTTGCTGAGTTAATGGTTCAAGGGGCATTAAAGCAAGATATCAAAGTTTTGTTTACCGAGTCGACAGAGGCTGAGGCGGTCAAACTATTCTCAAATACGTATTTAGCCTTAAGAGTGGCTTATTTTAATGAGCTAGACACCTATGCAGAATCCCTTGACCTAGATACCAAGCAGATAATCGATGGAGTAGGTTTAGACCCTCGTATTGGCAATCATTATAATAACCCCTCTTTTGGTTATGGCGGCTACTGTTTACCAAAAGATACTAAACAACTGCGAGCTAACTATGCTGATGTGCCAAATAATCTGATAACAGCAATTGTTGACTCTAATACCACTCGAAAAGACTTTATTGCTAATTCTATTCTAAAGCGAAACCCTAACACTGTAGGTATTTATCGATTAATCATGAAGTCAGGATCAGATAACTTCAGGGCCTCAAGTATTCAAGGCGTGATGAAGCGCCTTAAAAGTAAAGGCATAGAAGTGATTATTTATGAACCTGTTATGGAGCAAGATACGTTTTTTAACTCACCAGTGTACCGAGATTTAGCAGCATTTAAAGCTAGTGCGGATGTGATTGTATCTAATCGAATTACAGCCGATTTAAATGATGTATTAGAAAAAGTCTATACCCGAGATTTGTTTGGCAATGACTATTAGTCGCTTTGGAACTTTGTGAATATTTGAAACGAAAGAGCAACTAACCTCGGTACTGTTAAAGGACTAAAAGTGATTCATGCCTGAAATTTCAAATGGGAAAAAATTAGCTAGTTCAATGCTCTATAGCGTAACAGGTCGATACTTAGTGTATTTAGTGCAGTTACTATCAATGATGATACTAGCGCGAATATTTACACCTGAAACTTTTGGTATATTTGCTGTTATTCAAGTATTTGCTGTATTTTTTGCCCTATTAAGCGAGATGGGTTTTGGGCCTGCTTTAATTAATGAATCCAAAATATCAACGCAGATGCGCGATGGTATTTACAGTTTTACTTGGGTTTTGGGTGCTGCGGTTTCTGTAATTTTCTTTATCATATCTCCACTTATTGCTTGGTTTTATGGTGATGACATATATCAATATTTAGTTATTCCGGTTGGCATTAGTATTGTGTTTAACACCTCGGTTATAGTGCCGATGTCTGCACTAAACCGAGAGAAAAAATTTATTACCATAGCGCGATGTGAAGCAATAGCAGAGATCATTTCCGTTGTCTTTTTACTGCTCACTTTAGACTATTTTGAACCTATATGGGCGCTAGCGATAAAGCCTTTGGTCGTCTCAATTTTTCGATATATTTTGATACTGTTTGCCGCTAAGAATACAGAAGAAGGTATTCCGCACTTTGGCCGAGAATTAGGCCATGTTAAAAAAATATTGGCTTTTTCAAAGGATCAAGCCGGCTTTAATTTTTTAAACTACTTTTCAAAAAATTTAGATAATATCTTAGTGGGTAAGTACTTAGGTGCAACAAGCCTAGGGATATACGATAAAGCCTATCGATTGATGAGATACCCACTGTTAATATTAACATTTGCAATGGCGCCGGCAATACAACCTGTTATGAAGGAGCTTAGAGAAAACCCTCCTGAATTTGAACGGTTACATATAAAGTTTACTAAATATATGTCATTGCTTGGTGCTTTAGTCGGAATATTAATATGTATCTTTGCCGATGAAATCGTGTTCATTTTACTTGGTGATAAATGGGGGGATGTATCTATATTGCTTAGAATTCTTTCTATTTCAATTCCAACTCAAGTGGTGATTAGTTCAAGTGGTGGTTTTTACCAAGCTGCGGGTAGAGCAGATTTATTATTGAAATGCGGCTTTTACCATGCCCTCACCAGCGTAAGTGCCATTGTTATCGGGGTATATTTAGGTGGTTTAGAAACGCTTTGTTGGTTAATAGTTATCAGTTTTACAATTAATTTTATTCAATGCTACCTGCTAATGAGTAAACATATTTTTCCTTCAGGCCTGTCAAGTGTATTTGGTACGATATCCTACGGGGTTATCAGCAGTGTAATTATTTTAGCTGCAAATTTTGTATTAGCGACTAATTTTTGATTATTAATATTTGGTGTCAGTCAGTGATTTATTTTAATTTTTCTCCGTTTTACTTTACATGTTCAATATGCATTTTATTTGAATGGGTTCTTAATGGTTTATTTAGCACTATTAAAGATAGGTAAAGGGCTTAGCAAATGAGTTATAAATATACAGTCATTATCCCTCACTATAACAATATCAATGGTTTGAATAAATTGTTATCAACAATACCTTCCAAAAACTATGTGGAAGTTATAATTGTAGATGATAATAGTCATTCGAAAGTGACTGACTATATAGATGAGTTTATGGTTAAGCATTATGAAAACTTGACTGTGCTGACTAATGAATCAGGTTATAAAGGTGCTGGCGCGGCAAGAAATATTGGGATAAAGCATGCTAAAGGAGAATTTATCATATTTGCTGATTCCGATGATTATTTTGTAGATAATGCTTTTGATACTATCTGTTCTGGTCTTAAAAAAGATTGTGACATTTGCTACTTTAAACCAACCAGTTTTTGTTTGGTTGAAAAAGAAAAGTCAGACAGGCATGTTCGATATGCTAAATTGATTGATAACTATTTACAGTCTGAATGTGAAGATATCCGCTATAAATTTTATGTCCCCTGGAGCAAGGTGTTTAGACGTAAATTCTTAGTTGAGAATAATGTTCGCTTTGATGAGGTTTTAGCATCTAATGATGTGATGTTCTCTTTAGTGTCAGGGAGTAAAGCGAATAAAATTAGTGTGTTGGATGAAGTTTTTTATTGTGTGACCAGAGGTGTTGGTACCTTAACTGTTAACCGTTCAAAAGAGGTTGTTTCTTCTAGAGTTGAGGTGGCTTTGAGAGAGTCATCCTACATAAAAAATGAAAAAATAAATACCGAAAATCATTCAGTTATCTCAGTATTTAAATTGGCAGGAGATAAAATAGATCCCCCTTTGGCTTTGTCGACCTTGTTTGCGTTTTCGAAAGGTCATTTACCTTTTTTTCCCCAGTCATATAAGAATTATATTAAGAATCCAAGATTGATTTTAAACAGGATTTTATCTAAACCCGTTGTAGATTCTTCAAAGAATAGCAAGTATAAAAAATATTCATTTTATTGCTCATTGTCTATTTTGTTTTTATATGAATGTGAAATGATAATTTTTAGTTGATAGCATTATTTTAATGAACAATATTTATCTTTTAAATGGATTTATAGGAAATTTGTTTTCGTAAGATGCTTTAACATAAGGATTTAATTATGTTGGCTAGTCGAAAGCTTGAAATTGACACGTTACGGGGGTTGGCATGTATATTGTTAGTTAGTTATCACGTAATTGGATCTTCATCTACGCAAGGAATGAGAATAGACTCAGGCGTATTACGTGATATTAATGATGTGTTTATTTATATTCGTATGCCGCTTTTCTCATTTTTATCAGGACTCATATATGGTATGAGACCCTTAAAAAGCAATTTTATTCCTTTTTTAAAAAAGAAAACGGCAAGATTGCTATACCCTATGCTAACGGTTGGAACTTTGTTTGCTTTGTTACAGTTTTATGTGCCAGGGACTAATCGAGAAACGATAAACTTTTGGCTTATGCATATTATTCCTGTCGACCATTATTGGTTTTTAGAGGCGATTTTTTTAGTTTTTTGTTTAGTTACTTTGTTTGAGTTTTTTAATCTGCTCAATAGTTATCTAACGTCTGTTTTTATTTTGGTTCTTTCTATCGTTATTTACCTTTTAGGCGTTGATGTTAACTATTTATCTTTAGATGGTTTTTTTTACTTATTACCATTCTTTTTATTTGGCATGATGAACTCAAGGTTCCCCTCTGCTGTGCAAAAAATGTTAACTGTTAGTTTAGCGATACTGGTGTCTTACGGGTTATCGTTATACTTTGACTTCGATGACAGAGCATTAAGAATTGGCATTGGATTTAGCTTTTGTTTTACTCTGTTTTTATTGAAAATAAAGATGAAATGGCTTTCGTACATTGGAGTTTATTCTTTTTCTATTTATTTGTTCCATGTGTTCTTTACGGCATCAAGCCGGATTTTTTTAAATTATTTTGATGTATTAAATACGAGTTTAGTTTTTATGGTTGGGCTTACAGCAGGCATCGCAGGCTCTATTGTTATTGATAAACTATTAAGTAGTAATAGTTGGATGACTCATTACGTGTTAGGTAGGTAGTATGTTGGATAAAGACAATGATGTTAACAAGTTGACCGTGGTGATCCCTACTTATGGCAGAGCTGAAAAGATTTTAAAATCAATACATTCTTGTCAGCATCCAGATATATCAATTGTGGTGATAGATGATAATGGACTAGATACACCTAACCAGGTTTCAACTAAAGCACTAATAGATAACGTAGCCCCTGAGTTTAATGGCCGCTTATTATATTATGCTTTAAATGATAATTCAGGCGCTTGTATAGCACGTAATAAAGGGGTTGAATTAACCAAAACCTCAATCGTCACTTTTTTAGATGATGACGATATGCTGCTTGTTGAAGCAACCTTAGCTAAACTTCAATTTTTTAATGAGCACAGCGAGTACGATATTTGTTGCAGTGATATGTACTCTAAGTTTAATGGGAAAAAATATCAGTTAGATTTCTGCCACTTCAAGGGAACCACTCCGATTGAATTACTCGAAGATGGTAACTGTTATACTCCTATGGTTATGGGCAGAAAAAAAGCATTGATGCAAATTGGTGGCTTTGATAATTGTAAAAAATACCAAGACCATGTGCTAATCCTTAAAATACATTTAAGCAAGCTAAGTGTGCTGTTTTTTAAGCAGCCAACATTTATCCATGTGGATCATGATGAGTATCGAATTTCAAATACACCGTGTTCTTATCAGACGGTTAAGCTTAGATTTGAATATGAAGAAAAGTTACTCAACAGTCTTAATTTAGACGATGCTGAGTATCAGAGATTGAAAGCGATTATATTATATAGGAAAAAATATCTTTGTTTTTATTATATAGTGATGCCAAGACTCAACTCCTTTAAAAAAAGGTTTATTGGTACCAAAAGATTTTTGTATTCGATAGAGCAAGATGGTAATGCTATTTTTATTAATGGTAAATCATTTTTTTATGCACTGAAAACCGTAACAGGCTTACCTTTCTTGATAAAAAGAATGGCTTATAAAATAAAACATAGTAATTAACAAGGAGTACTTGTGGATAGTCACTTATCATATAGCGATGATGATAGTATTCTAAATGTTAAGTTTTCATTTGTTTTTGCTGTTTTAATATTGTTTTCTATATTTACTCCTTTTTTATCATTTCTTTGTTGTGCTTTTTTGATTGTTTATACTCACAACTATAAATTGGTAAAGCTACTACCTATATCGCTTGTGTTTTTCTTTATTTTAATCAATTTTAATCGGGAGTTTTTCGTAAAGGGTAACGACCTAGAATGGTATTATACTTACTTTACTAATTTTTCAGATTATGAATTAGGTTTTTTTAATGCTTTTGAAGATGATCTGGCTAGCGTGTCATTGAAAGCAAGTGAGCCCCTGTATCATTTCTTTGTTTATATCTCGAGTAAAGCGACCAATGGATATTATCCAGCTTATATTCTCTGGGTACACTGTGTGATTTATCTGATTCCAACCTTTGTGATTATCGAGATCTGTAAGCGCGAAAAAGTAAATGTCTTGATATGTTGCTCTTTGGTTTTGTTTCAAATGTTGGTGTTTTATGATTTTGGTAATGCATATAATTTAATCAGACAACAGGTGGCCAGTTCGTTTCTGGTGCTGACTTTTTATTTTATGTATATAAAAAAGCCATGGTTTTGTTTGTTTTTCTCTATTGTTTCAGTGTTTACTCATAATTCAACGGTTTTGATGGCCGCACTAATATTATTGTTTTGTTTGTACAATATTAACTACATATCATACAAGCTATTACTAACGGCAACGGTGTTGTTATCTATTTTTTATGTTGCTGTATACTTTAACCTTAGTGGTCACTATGAAGATCTCGAAGATAAATCAAGAGGTCTAGTTGTTAAACTGATTGATTTTAGTATTTTTATTTTTAGTGGGATAATTGTATTTTTTTATGACTCAAAATATAGGAATGTTTACCGTTTTTTAGTGGTGTTATTCATTGCTCTGATGTTTTGTCATATTAGTTCTTTTTTACCTCTAAGATTTTTAACCTTTTATGATTCTTTTAAGTGGCTTAACTATTTTATCATCTTTAATTATTTCAGCACTAAGCTCTCATATTACAAAAATGCTAATTTAAGTATTTTTACTTCTTGTTTGATCTTAGGCTTTACCTATTTCAACCTGAAGCTTACTTATACAGCATATATATATAATGGTAGTTTTCTAGATTTTGTTATTGATTCACCCATTTATTATTTAGGTATTGATTTATGAAAGTGTTACTTATAACTACTTGCGTTTATAATGAAACTAACTACTCAGACTTTAAACGCCTAGTTAATAGCTTGCACTCGCAAAGTAGTGAGGCCGTCTTCTTTCATGCTGTTTTATTTCAAAACTACACTCAGACTGAAATGATTCAACCTGCTAATAATGATAATTATTGTGCCGAACACTTTTACATTAAAGATATCATTTCACTATCTAAAGCAAGAAATTTTATTATCGAGAGAGTTTTCGATCTTCTTAGTGATTATGATTACATTTCCTTTCCCGATGATGATTGCTGGTATCCTACGAGTTTTTGGCTCAATTTTGAAGGGTTAGTAAGTACCAATGATTGCGACCTTTTTTATACCAAGTTTTGTTCCAGCCCGATAGATGCTGTTGGTGGTATTGAAAAGCATTCTGCTTATAAATTGGTTCAAAACGCGTCTTCAAACACCACTATTTATAAAAGTCAGATTGTCGCTGAATTGAGATGTTTTAATGAGAGTTTCGGTGTTGGCAGTGAAAATAATGGTGGTGAAGATACTGATTTTGCCATTAGAGCAATGTTGTTATCTAAATATATATGGTTTAGCAACTCAAACCTAATTGGCCATCGCGATCCCATTGCTGAGTTCAGATATCGATACTTCAAAGGCTCTTTCGGCGTGTTAAAGAATCATTGCTTTAGCTCACTTGCATTGATGCTGATTACAGCAAGAAAAACCTGTGTAGGGTTAGTCTTTCTTTTTTCTAACAAAATTAAAGTTACTGACTTTTTCATAAGGTGAATAAAATGGATTTTACAAAAAAGAATAATTTTTTGGGTGTGAATTTTAATGACTTTACAGCCGATAATCTGGTTCATCATATTGTTAATTATAATGGTGAATATTCAATGCTAGTTACGCCTAATGTAGACCATGTCATCAGGTACAACTCTGATTCAAGCTTTAAAACTATATATGATAAAGCTGATATTACTGTCAATGATAGCCGAATTTTAAATCTCTTATCTAAGCTGGCTAGGGTTGATATCGGAGATGTTATTCCTGGTAGTGATTTAACCAAACGAATCATAGAGACTTTGCCAGAAAAAGATTTTGATATAACAGTTATTGGTTGCTCAGATGAAACTATATCCTTTGTAAAAGCTAAATATAAGTTACGCTCAGTTAATCATTATAATCCTCCGATGGGGTTTATTGATGATGATATTGAAGTAGGTAAGTGTGTTGATTTTGTATTAGCCAATCCTGCTAAATTAATATTTCTTTGCGTGGGCTCACCAAGACAGGAAATTCTATGCCAAAAACTTAAACAGGCAGGTGCTTCAGGTCTGGCTTTGTGTGTTGGTGCTTCCTTTTTATTTTTAAGTGGTGAGGAAAAAAGAGCGCCTGTGATATTTCAAAAACTATCACTAGAATGGTTTTTTAGATTAATGCAATCACCAAGAAGGTTATTTGGTCGGTATGTTATTAATGGCGTTAAAATTTTTCCGATATTCATAAAGTACATTCATCAAAAGCATTAATTAATCCTTATTAAAGTGATTGGTAACGCTCATCGCTCCTTTTTTAACGTTAAATTCCCTATTGGTCACTGTAAAAATAATTTTTATCGAGGTTGAATATGATTTTACCCGTAATTATGGCAGGTGGTTCAGGCTCTCGTTTGTGGCCATTGTCTCGCCAGCAATTTCCTAAGCAGTTTCTTACTTTGTTAGATAATCATTCAATGTTGCAAACAACAGCGAACCGACTAGATGGAATTATTCATTCAGCGCCCTTAGTTATTTGTAATGAAGAACATCGTTTTTCTGTTGCTGAGCAGTTTCGTTTAGGCAATATAGATAACAGCGGAATTATATTAGAACCCGAAGGGCGAAATACCGCCCCCGCAATTGCACTTGCTGCTATGTATGCGGTTCGCAATGGGCAAGACCCTTTATTATTAGTGCTAGCCGCAGATCATGTCATTAAGAATGAGACCGCATTTTGTGAGGCTGTCACCAAAGCGGTAACCCTAGCAGAACATAACCAATTAGTGACGTTTGGCATTGTGCCGACAGCGCCAGAAACAGGTTACGGCTATATTCAACGGGGTGAGTTACTCGCTGATGAGCTTGGGTTTGAGGTTTCTCAGTTTGTTGAGAAGCCGAATTTAGCAACTGCGAAAGATTATATTGCCACTGGGCATTATTATTGGAATAGCGGCATGTTTTTGTTTAAAGCCAGTGTTTATTTACAAGAACTTAAATTATATAGCCCTGATATTTTTGCCGCTTGTGAAGCCGCAATGGTCAACACTACTCATGATGTAGACTTTATTCGTGTCGATGAAGCGGCTTTTATTACAAGTCCCGAAGACTCAATTGATTATGCTGTTATGGAAAAGACCAAGCATGCAGTGGTTGTGCCTATGGATTGCGGTTGGAGCGATGTCGGCAGCTGGTCTGCATTATGGGAGATTGAAGATAAAGATCCCCATGGAAACGTCTTTAAAGGCGATGTTATTGGTATAGATACCAACAATAGTTATGTTAAAGCCACTGAAAAACTGGTGGCAACTATCGGCTTAGATGATGTGGTTATTGTTGAAACTAAGGATGCGATTTTAGTTTCAAAACAAGCTGATGTTCAACAAGTTAAACATATTGTAGAACAATTGAAAACTCATGAACGCAGCGAGTGGCAACACCACCGCGAAGTTTATCGCCCTTGGGGGAAATATGACTCCATCGATCATGGCGGACGTTTTCAAGTCAAGCGAATTACTGTCAAGCCTGGGGCAAAGTTATCAGTGCAAATGCACTATCACCGAGCAGAGCATTGGATTGTGGTATCGGGAACTGCGAAAGTAACCAATGGCGATCAAGACATTTTATTAACTGAGAATCAATCTACTTATATCCCTGTTGGTGTTATCCATGCCTTAGAAAACCCAGGTAAAGTGCCTCTAGAATTAATTGAAGTGCAATCGGGATCCTATCTCAGCGAGGACGATATTGTCCGCTTTGAAGACAGATATGGCCGTGTAGCAACAAAAGGCGTATCAAATGCTTAATTCAAAACAAGTGATAGCTTCAAGTCATATCGGTTTTGGAACCAGCGGTGCCAGAGGTTTGGTATGTGATTTCACTGTTGATGTCTGCGCAGCTTTCACAGTGTCTTTTTTAAACACCTTGCAAGACTCTTTTAATGTTCACACAATCGCAATAGCTATAGATAATCGTCCAAGTAGTTTTACGATGGCACAAGCCTGTGCTGCAGCTCTAGAGCTGTGTGATGTAAAGGTTGTTTATTATGGTGTTATCCCAACGCCAGCATTAGCCTGTATTTCGATGAGCCAAGAGGTTCCTTGTATCATGGTGACAGGAAGCCACATTCCCTTTGACCGAAATGGATTAAAGTTTTATCGGCCTGATGGTGAGATTACTAAAGCCGATGAAATAGCGATTTTAAATAGTGAATATTATTATCCTTGCGTAGAGCAACTACCCTTGCTTACCGTGGATAATGCTGCTGAAAATCATTACATAGATCGTTATGTGAGTTTATTTGATTCGCCATGGTTAACTGGTAAGCGCATTGGCATTTATCAACATTCAAGTGCTGGGCGCGATTTATATCCACTCATTTTTGAAAAGCTGGGTGCCGAGGTTATATCCATTGGTCGCAGTGATACCTTTGTGCCTATTGATACTGAAGCAGTTAGTGACGCAGATTGTCAAAAAGCGATCGAGTGGACGCACGAGTATCAGCTTGATGCGTTATTTTCCACTGATGGTGATGGTGACAGACCATTGCTCGCTGATGAGCAAGGTAACTGGCTGCGTGGTGACATTCTGGGGTTACTTTCCGCCAAGGCGTTAGATATCGATGGATTAGTTGTACCCGTTAGCTGTAATACCGCCATAGAACTAAGCCGCTATTTTGATCTAGTCGTAAGAACTAAAATTGGCTCTCCCCATGTGATAGCCGCGTTTTCAGAGGTAGAAAGGCAAAGTAGTCGAATTGCTGGATTTGAAGCTAATGGGGGCTTCTTGCTGGGGTCTACTATCGAGGTTAATGGACATAGTTTGTCTGCACTACCTACTCGCGATGCAGTACTGCCTGTTTTGATGGTACTTCATAGCGCTTTGAGTAAAACTTCTTCCAACTCTATTGCAGAATTAGTAGCACAATTACCCCAACGCTTTACCCATAGCGACCGTTTGACAGATTTTAGCACTGAACGCAGTAAGCACATTATTAAATTAGGTTTACAGCAGCCAGAGTATTTACTTGAGCAATTAAACCTATCTGAAAATAAATTAGTAGAAGTTAATTCTAAAGATGGACTACGCTTAAGTTTTACTAATGGCAATATTGTTCATTTACGACCATCGGGTAATGCTCCGGAATTTAGATGTTACGCCGAAAGTGATTCTATATCCAAAGCTAAAAAATTAGTTGAATATACTTTGTATCAGTTATTGAACATCAATTTAAATGCATCGTTAGTTAATTAGGTGAGCTAAATGGAAAGTCCATCAACACTTCAATTTGTCGGTACCCGTTCTAGTTTCTTATTGCGTATCTTTGATATTGCCATTATTGCCGCCGCATTAATGATCATGATGCATAGCTATAATATTACTTTCAATAAGGACTACTTATTAGTGCTGATTGGGGTGTTATTTTTTTATAGTTATATAGGGGAATCTTTAGGGTTATACCGTTCTTGGCGCTTGGGGCGGTTTTCTACCATGTGCAGAATTATGTGTTTAAATGTAACTCTCGCCTTTTTACTCATGACATTATTATTATTCGTATTTAAATACAGTGAAGTTTATTCTCGGGTAACAGTGGGAGGCTGGTATGTCTTAACACTTATATCTTTAGTGAGTTGGCGACTGTGTGTGCGTGAGTTTAAACGTTTTCGTCGTAAAAAAGGTTATAGCGTCCAAAAAGTAGCCATTGTAGGTTTAACTGAGGCGGGGCAACGCTTATATACTCAAATACAGAAACATGATGAGTTAGGTTTCGAGTGTGTGGGTTTTTATGATGATAGAGACCCAAATCGTATCGAAAATTTAGATTTGTCATGTTTAAAAGGCACGGTGAATGATGCGGTTTATGTTGCTCGCCGAGGGGATATTCAAAAGTTATATGTTTGTTTACCTATGATTGCAGAGCAGCGAATTGCCGATATTATTTTAGCTCTTGGCGATAGTACTGTTGATGTATTAATTACCCCAGACTTTTTATTGAAGAACCTAATGCATGCTCGTATCGGGAGCGTGGGGGAAGTTGATACCTTAAGTGTGTTTGAATCCCCCGTAAATGGGATGATGCGCTTTTATAAACGTAGTTTTGATCTCATGTTTAGTTTTGTAGCCTTGATTATATTAAGCCCTGTTTTATTAGTTATTGCTCTGTTAGTTAAATTAAATTCAAAAGGTCCTATTATTTTTAAACAAGATAGGTACGGACTTGATGGGCGTAAAATTAAAGTTTGGAAATTTCGCTCTATGACGGTGACTGAAAATAGCGATGTCGTTATTCAAGCTAAGAAGGGAGATGCTCGAATAACCAGTATCGGCGGCTTTTTACGTAAAAGCTCGCTGGATGAATTGCCACAATTTTTTAATGTGCTAATGGGGGATATGTCAGTGGTTGGCCCAAGACCTCATGCTATTGCTCATAATGAAGAGTACAGACATTTAGTCTCTTATTACATGCTTCGGCACAAGGTATTACCTGGTATTACGGGCTGGGCCCAGATAAATGGCTGGCGTGGTGAAACCGATACCCTTGATAAAATGGAAAAAAGAATCGAATTCGACTTGGCTTATATAAGAAATTGGTCTATTTGGTTAGATGTGAAAATTGTCTTTATGACATGCTTTAAAGGTTTTGTCGGTAAACATGTTTACTAAAAATCACAATCAAAGGAATAGGTGATAACAATGAGAACAAAGCTAAATATATTTACACTATTAGTCATCTCAGCTGGGATAGCAAATGTGAGTGCTGAAGAAAAAGCTGGGGTAATTACCACTGAGTCCGGTGTTGATTTTATTCCAGCATTAAATGCAGGCTTAAAATATGACGATAATATTGCCAGTAGAAGTACAAATGAAGAAGAAAGTTGGATATTAACCGTAGCCCCTGCGGTGCAGGCAAAGATGCTCGATGGGAATAACATTTATACTATTGATGCCGGTATTGAGTACGGTGATTATTTCGATAGTAGCGACGATAACTACCTTGATGCACTATTAAAAGCTCGCGCTCAGGTAGAGTTAAATCAAAGCAATCGTTTCAATCTTGAAGCTAAGTATTTTTACGGTCACGAAGATCGTGGTACTGGTGTGTTCGATTTTGGCTTTGATGATGGACTGCCAACAGAACCTGCTACCTATGATATTTTTCAAGGTGGTGGTTATTATGAGTATGGCGCTAAATCAACGCCGGCAAGAGTTAGGATTAATGGTTTATATGATTCTAAGGAATATACAAACTTTAAAGAATTAACCCAGTTCCGTAATAAAGATAACGTTAAATTAGGGGCTACCGTTTTTTATGATACTCGAGCAGCCACTAGTATTTTTCTTGATTACCAATATATTCAAACCGCTTATGACGTCATGGATCCTGGCGGAGATAGAGACAGTGATACCCAAAATTTACAGTTAGGTGTTGAGTGGGAAGCAACCAGTACCACTGAGGGTTCTATTAGGATCGGCTATCAGAAAAAAGCATTTGATAATCAAGAGCGGGAAGATTTTAGCGGTGTAGCTTGGGATGCCAAGTTAACTTGGAAACCATTGACCTATAGTCAGTTTGACTTCTATACCGGTCGCAGTAGTGAGGACCCTGATACATTTGGTGATTATGTTCGTGAGACCACTTACGGGGTTAAATGGAACCATGATTGGAGCGACTTGTTTGGTACCACTCTCGGGTACGATCGAATACAAGACGATTACACAGGCTTTGAGCGTGAAGATACCACCAATGTTTATCGCGTTTCGTTCAATTTTGAAGTGTTGCGCTGGATGACGCTAAGAGCAGGTGCAGATATTGCTGACAATACATCAATACAAGAACGCTTTGATTACGATCGTAATATCTATTTTATCACTGCCGAAATGACCTTGTAATTATTGGTGCAATCATGAGATTTCTATTTTTAAGTCTAGTTTTAGCTCTTGTATCCATGATGCTGACATCGACTGCAGAGGCGGTCGAGTCTGATGATAGTTACCTATTAGGGGCTGGTGATACCATTATTATTCAAGTGTATGGTGAGGACGCCTTAACCTTGGAAACTCAACTCACCAATAGTGGCACCATTAATTTTCCTTTTTTAGGCCCAATTAAACTTAACGGTTTGACCATAAAACAAGTGGAGCAAATTGTTTATAAGGGTCTTAAAGGGGATTATTTTGTTGAGCCTAGTGTCTATGTCGGAATGGTGGAATATCGACCTTTTTATATTCACGGCGAGGTTAAAAAACCGGGTGGCTATCCATATCAGCCAGGAATGACAGTTAACCAAGCCATCGCACTAGCCGGTGGGCTGACTGAGCGGGCTTCAGAAGACAAAATCAATATTTCCCGAGAAGGCGCAAAGGTAAACTCCAAGCGTGGCAACATTAACAGTAAGATTTTTGCTGGTGATACTATTACCATTGAACAGAGGTTCTTTTAAATGACTCAGCAGGAAAGGCGAGCCAACCCATTGCCTCAAATTCAAATGGATCAGCTAATTGATTTCAAAAAGCTAATAAAACCTGTTATGCGTTTTAAATGGCGCATATTAACCTTTGCGATGTTGATTACTGCTTTGGTTATTTTTGTCGTATTGAAAATGACGCCAATATACAGTGCAAAGTCTACCTTATTGATCGAATCAGAACAGGCTAATGCTATTAAAATAGATGAAGTTTATGGTATTAATTCAGGGCAGCAAGAATATTATTTAACTCAATTTGAAATTATAAAATCACGCTCAATTGCAGAGCGAGTATTTAACGAATTAGATTTAATAAATCACCCTGCATTTGTCTCAGAACCAAGTTTGCTTAGTCAACTAGCCTATTTACTCGATTTTATTCCAAAAGAATATATTCCCGAAGAGTACCTACCTGATGACTTATTGCCTGAAGGGAGTGCTACAGAAAATGTTGACCAAGAAATTGTTAAGCAACAATTAATCGATACCTTTGCCGAAGATATCAGTATTTCACCGGTTAGAAAAACGCAATTGGTCCATATTCGTTATGAAAGCTCAGATCCCGCCTTGGCCGCATTAGTGGCTAATGTGGTGGGAGATACCTATATTTTAAGTCAATTGGAAGCAAAGGTTGGCATGACACAAAAGGCCAATACTTGGTTAGGTGGAAGGCTAGAAGAGCTAAGATTAAAGCTAGATGAATCTGAAACACGCTTAGAATCTTTTAAGCGGGCGAATGGTCTGGTTGATGTTGAAGGGGTCACAGCGTTAGATGCTAAAGAGCTCGAACGATTAAGTGATGAAATTGCCATGGCACGCTCACGCAAAGCGCAGGCAGAGAGTTTTATTACCGTGGTCAGGCGCTACGGTGCTACTGATATCAGCCGTTTAGAAAGCTTACCTGAAGTAACCTCCCATCCCTCGATTCAAAATGTTAAGCGTGAAGTGGTGATTGTTGAAAGAAAAGTTTCTGAGCTTGAGCAAATTTATGGGCCAAAGCATCCAAAAATGATCGCGGCAAAAGCTGAGCTTAAATCAGTACAGAGTAATTTACATAGCCAAATAGCAAGATTAGTGAGAGGTATTGAAGAAGAAGCGCAAACAGCAGGACGTAAGCTGAAGGGGTTAGAAGCGCAGTTTAATAAATCAAAAGGCTCTTTTCAAAACCTGAGCACTATAGATACTGATTTCCGTCGCATGCTGCGTGAAGTTGATACTAATCAACAATTGTTTGATAGCTTTCTTGCTCGTCAAAAAGAAACCGAAGTGACCGGCAGTTTTGACTCGCCTATCGCCCGCTTTACTGACAGAGCGATTGTGCCAATCTATCCTACTAAACCCAATAAAAAGCTGATTGTAATATTGACCTTTTTTGCCAGCTTAGGCTTTGGGGTGGTGATGGTATTAATACTGGATGGGTTAAATGACACAGTTAAAAATAGCGATGACGTAGAGAAAATATTATCGCAGCGGGCATTAGGTTATATTCCAAAAGCCAAGAAAAGAGCTACTTATAAAGAGATTAACTTCGCCTTTTACGATAATAATCAGCCTTTACATGCAGAAGCGGTTCGCACTATAAGAACATCGATGTCATTAATGGCCATGGGCAGTGACTTCTCTACCATTGAAGTGACATCATCGACGCCTAACGAAGGGAAAACCAGCACTTCAATGAACTTAGGCTTTGCTTTTTCTACGATGGAAAAAGTATTGATAATTGATGCGGACTTACGTAAATCCAGTATGGGCGAGCGTTTTGGTTTACCCTCTTATCAGCCAGGGCTTGCTAATATATTATCAGGTACAGAAAGCTTGCCTCATTGTATCGTTGCTGATGTTAAACCTAATGTCGACTTTATGCCTGCAGGAGCGGTGCCGCTTAACCCTCAAGAGTTACTTTCTTCGAGCCAGTTTCCGAAGTTATTAACCTTGCTGAAAACTCAGTATAGTAAAATCATTATCGATACCCCGCCAATACATGCCGTCAGTGACGCATTGATTATTACTTCGTTATGTGATGCAACGGTATTAGTGGTAAAAGCCGATCATACCCGTAATGAAGTGATTAAATTAAGCTTAGCAAAATTAAATCAAGCGAGAAGTAAAGTCTTTGGTGTCGTTCTAAACCAGTTTAATACGAAAGATGCACAGCATTACCAAGGTGACTATGGCTACTATAAAGCTTACGGCGCAGATCAGACTCCTAAAGATAAACCTGTGCAGTTTGCAGATTATGCCGCCAAAGATAAGCCCAAGCCGTTTTCTGACTTGGACAATATAAAAGTATGATTGATTTACATTGCCATGTATTAGCCAATATCGACGATGGAGCTAAATCCGTTGATGAAGCACTGAGTTTAATGGCTTTAGCACAGGAGCAAGGTGTAACCCGCATGGTGGCAACCCCGCATATCCATCTAGGCATATATGACAATGATATCAACTCAATATCTGCAGCTTATAAGGCGCTTTCACAAGCCCTAGTTAGCTCTAACATTGCTATTGAATTGCGCGCGGCAGCGGAAGTGCGGATTTCACCAGAAATCGTCTTGTTTGTTGAGCAACATAAATTGCCTTTTATTGGTCATTATCAGCAAAAAGATGTCCTACTATTAGAGTTACCCAGTAGCCATATCCCAGCGGGAACAGATAGGTTAATTAGCTGGTTATTGAGTAAAAATGTATTACCGATGATTGCTCACCCTGAACGTAATAGAGAGCTGCAAAACCACCCCCATAGAATTAAGCCCTTTGTCCAAGCTGGCTGTTTATTTCAGTTAACAGCAGCGTCGCTAATTGGCGATTTTGGCTCGGCGCCGCAGCAATTGAGTGAGCAATTTTTAAAAGAGCGTTTTTATTCCATCATCGCTTCAGATTGCCATTCCTTAAAACGTCGCCCACCTAAAATTGCCCAAGCAAAGCAATTGGTTAGTAGCTTAGTTGATGAAGAGTACGCTTTTGCATTAACGACAGAGATGCCCAGAACTATTTCTAATTCGCTATTTCAATAATCATAAGGTGATGACATAAAATGTTGAAGTTTAAAATGATAAAAAACTTCACTTGGTCAAGGCAAAGGCTGATATATGTATTTTTACTCCTTTTGCTAGCGGCGATATTGCCGGTTATTGTGCAAAAAGGCATGGCCAGTGCGTATCATTTTAAATCCCGATTCTATATTGATCATTGGCAGAAAAATAACCCTCCTACCCAGCTTCAATACTCAGCGGCATTATTGGCCGCTGATAATGCTTATAACCTTGATAGTAAAAACCCTCACTATTTATTGACCTTGGCAAAAGTCATGGAGTGGGGCGTATATGCAAATTTTGCCGCTGCCAATAACGCACTATTTAACCAGTTATATACCAATGCCATTTCCCAAAGGCCGACATGGCCTAATGCTTATAGTGATTACGCATATAATTTAGCCTTCATTCAGCATGATGTGTCACAAGTATGGCCTTTATTAGATAAGGCTGTACTGTACGGTCCTTATACCCCTGAAGTATTGCATCAAATTCTAGCCATCGGTTTTGCATATTGGCCTCAGTTAACCCTAGTACAAAAGAAAAACGTTTTTGAAACGGCGCGGATTTCAGCTATGGCTAGCTGGGACGTGCGCACTGATTTGAAGCGCTTAGCCACGCAATATGACATGACGCCAATAGTATGTACCTACTTTAAATTTATCACCCCAGAGTTTACTCCCAAAGATAAAAACTGGGTTGAAAAGGAACTGTGTCGTTAATGGATACTCTTGCCAAACCAACGAAGGTTTTCAGCGGACGCTTTGATCATTTTATGATATTGGCTCTGTGTGTGGTGATTATTTGGATGCCAATCCCTTTAGGCAGTAATCGTATTTGGGCGTTGGCGATCCTTGAATTTACAACAATATCACTGGGGATAGTACATCTTGGCTATTGCCTGAAGCATGATAGTGCATTTTTTCGCTACCAGTGGCAAAAGCAATTATTGCTCCCCCCAGGGCTGTTATTGATATATTTATTTTTACAGTATCTTAATTGGCTTCCAGGTATTGATAGTGTCGACCCTTACCAGACTCAACAACAACTCCTTAAGACTCTGTGTTATTCAATTTTTATTTTCTTATTAAGCCAATATTGTCAGCATTCTAAAACCTTAAGGTGGCTGTTTATAGCAATTATCTTATCAGGGTGTTTGCAGGCTTTTTATGGGGTGATTCTGAATCTACTGCAGTTAGATGCCTCGCCCATTTTAGGTTTTAGTGATGGCGAAAAGGCCCGTGGATCCTTTGTGTATCAAAATCATTTTGCTAATTATTTAGCCTTATGTTTAAGCATTGCGTTTGGTTGGCTGTTATCAGAGCTTAAAACCACTAAGCACGATCAAGATAAGCGCGCCATGCTTATCGGGATGATATCAACACTATTAAGTCGAAAATTAATTTTACGTTTAGCAATCGTGTTGATGGTTATAGGACTAATAATGAGCCGTTCGCGGATGGGCAATGCGGGCTTTTTTGCTGCTTTAGGCCTGATGTCGGTTATTGCATTATTTATTTACCGCCGCCCGCCGACATTGTTTAAACCCTTAGTTATCAGTATTTTTATTTTAGATTTGATTATTGTTGGTTCGATTTTTGGGATTGAAAAAGTTAAGCAGCGCTTAGCTGAGACCAGCTTTGCTTCAGAAACCCGCGATAATGTGGTTATTGATAGCTTACCTATCATTCAAGATAATCTTTTTACAGGTACAGGAGGAGGCAGCTTTTATACGGTTTTTCCGCAATACCAACCCCAGTTTTACTCTGGTTTTTATGATCATGCCCATAATGAATATGTGCAATTTGTAATTGAGTATGGTGTTGTTATGACGGTGATATTAGGCGCTTGGGTGTTGTATTCGTTTTGGCTTGCTTGTCGAACAATGTATCTACGCAATAACAAGCTTTATAAGGGTATCGCATTTGGTTGTGCTATGGCTATCGTATATATGCTCTTGCATATCTCGGTTGATTTCCATCTACAAGCACCAGCCAATACGTTACTGTTTTTAACCATAATAACCCTGTGTTGGTCGGTTCGTTATTTACCTTCTGAGCCTCAGCGAAAGGCTCGAAAATCATTTTAGTTTTACTTTTACTATACAATTTAGCGCTAGTTAAATAAGGATATTTTATGAAAGTTGTCATTCCCGTTGCAGGTTTAGGCACGCGTATGTTGCCAGCTACCAAAGCCATACCTAAAGAAATGTTACCCATTGTTGATAAACCCTTAATTCAATATATTGTTGATGAATGTGTCAGTGCGGGAATTAAAGAAATTGTATTGGTGACTCATGCCAGTAAAAATGCAATTGAAAACCACTTTGATAAATCTTACGAGTTAGAGTCAACCTTAGAAAAACGGGTTAAACGTCAGTTATTACATGAAGTGCAGTCTATTTGCCCTAAAAATGTCACCATTATGCATGTGCGTCAGGGTGAGGCTAAGGGCTTAGGCCATGCGATATTATGTGCAAAACCCTGTATTGGAAATAATCCATTTGCAGTGGTGTTGCCCGATGTCATTTTAGATGCCTACTCAGCGGATCAGCGAACTGAAAACTTAGCTTCTATGCTGGTGCGTTATCAGGAGTCCCAAGCCAGTCAAATTATGGTGGCCCCTGTACCTGATGAGCAAGTGAATAAGTACGGCATTGCAGATTGCGCTGGTGAAACCGTGATGGCTGGAGAGTCAGTCAAAGTGTATAAAATGGTTGAAAAGCCTGCAGTGGGTCAAGCGCCGTCAAACTTAGCCGTGGTTGGTCGTTACGTGTTGTCCGAAAAAATTTGGGATTTACTAGCCCAAACGCCGCCGGGCGCAGGGGATGAAATTCAATTAACTGATGCTATTGATATGCTGATTAAATCAGATGCGGTGGAAGCTTTTAATATGACGGGTAAATCCCATGACTGTGGCGATAAGCTTGGTTATATGAAAGCGTTTGTTGAATACGGTTTGCGAGATGCTAAATATGGCGGCGATTTTAGTCGTGAAATTAAACTGTTATTAACCGAATACGACTAATGTAAGTTAATGAAATTGTGATTTATATACTGTTATATGCGGTGCTACCGAGCCAGCCCTAGCGTCTTTGCTTGAAAAGGCTGACAAACTAAAACCTAATCTTCGATACTGTTGCGGCAATAACGCTAAAATGGTGTTTGAGGTTAGGTTTTTTTGTACCTAAAATTTATGTTAATAATATATAAAACAGAGTTTTATGTTGTGTGGTCGAGGTATGGGTAAAGAGCCCAATCAAAGCCATTATATTGTTGGATAGTCCTCCGCTAAACCGCTAAACCGCTAAACCGCTAAACCGCTAAGCTTGCTGATACTTCATAATCATTTAGTCGGTGAGTTAAGCTAACTTTACTTGGCGCTCAATTCTGAACGCGAAGGCATAGTTCGCCATTTCCTATCTAATTCGTCTATTTTTTAGCTTTTTAATTTATTTTAATAAGTCTAGCAATCTTAGAAATCAACTACCCCTAAGTGAGTATGGCTTAAGGTTATAGTTATCAAGGGGTTTTTATTGGTATTTGATGGTTTGACTTTATTTTGCCTTTTACGAAGGGTTAGATCCATCAAAATGTATTAATTGGATTGTATGTTTATCCCTATGATGTTTTCCAAGGAAGCGAAAGACACAAGGTATCACTGGTCAAACGGTAGGATTGAAAGGTTCAATCTGGATTCAGCAGTGTTAATTCTAGCAAATATGCCAGTCAGTTCGCTCCACCTAATTCTTAATATGTAAACTTAACCTGTAAGGCAGCAATGATTATGAATATCATCCAAAATCTTTTTGCTATTTCGCCCTATATTGCGTTGTTTATTACTCTGGCACTTGGTTATCTGATCGGCAAAATTACCATAGGACGTTTTGTTCTTGGTGGTATTGCAGGTACCTTGTTGATGGGAGTATTAATTGGCCAATTTGGTGTGCAAATAGACCCAGGTGTCAAAACCATCTTCTTCGCATTATTTATTTATGCGGTAGGTTATCAAGGTGGGCCTCAATTCTTTGGTGCGCTTAACTTCAAAACTATCAACATTTTACTTTCCGCTGTCGTGATGACGGTAACCGGTTTAATTACGGTATTAGTGGCAGCTAAGTTATTTAGCTTAGACAGTGGTACTGCAGCAGGTCTTGCTGCCGGTGGCTTAACGCAATCAGCCATTATTGGTACTGCTGGTGATGCGATATCTCAATTAGGTGGCATGACCGAAGAAGCTAAAAGCTTGATGCAAACCAATGTGGCTGTGGGTTACGCCGTAACATACATCTTTGGTTCGTTAGGCCCAATTTTAATGGTGTCATGGTTAATTCCGACCTTTATGAAATGGGATATCCGCGAAGAAGCACTAAAGCTAGCTGAAAAAATGTCTGACGGTAAGCCTGAGCTGGCGCCAGGTGAATTTAATGCGATGACAGATCTTGTGTCACGTGCTTATAAAATTCCTACAGACAGTCGATTAATTGGTCAAGATATTCAAACTGTAAACGGTGATCTGCTTGATACCGCTATCGAAATGATTTCACGTGATGGTCAAAACATTGAAGTTGATAAATCAGTGGTGATAAAAGCGGGTGACATCTTAGTGGTAACCGGTCTTCGCCAAGCTATCGCTGGACACATAGAGTCAGCCAAGCATGAAGTGGCATTACCACGTGGCACCGTATTAATTGAAGAAAATCGTCAACTTGTTGCTAATGACAAGCAATTAATTGGTAAAACACTTGCACAGATTAAAGCTGAAACTAACGTGGATACCTTACGTGGTGTGTATGTTACCGACGTGATCCGTGGTGGTAACTCGCAAAATATTTCAGCCGATTTTATCGTCCATAAAAATGACATTATTCAAGTCACTGGCTCTGCAAAAGATATTAACCGTATCGAAAAAGGCATCGGTAAGCGTTTAGTTTCATTATTTTCAACTGACTACGTACTGTTTGGTTTAGGTATGGTAGGTGGCTTATTAATTGGTCTGATTAACTTCGAAATAGCCGGTATTCCAGTGACAATTGGTTCAGGTGCAGGTTGTTTGATTTCAGGTTTATTTGTGGGCTGGTTACGTAGTCGTAAACCAAATATGGGATCACTGCCACTGGGCGCTTCAAACTTCTTACGTGACTTTGGTTTAGCGGTATTTGTTGGGGTTGTCGGTTTACAAGCAGGACCTCAGGCAATCGATATGGTTAAAGAAAACGGTTTAACCTTATTGTTCCTAGGTGTCGCGGTAACCATTATTCCACAAATTATCTCTTTCTTTATCTCTTACTACGTATTGAAGATTAAGAACCCGATTGAAGCACTAGCTTGTGTTGCAGGTGGCCGCAGCGCTAATCCAGGCTTTGCAGCTCTACTTGAAAAAGCAGGTAATGCAACACCGGTATTTGCTTTCACGGTCACTTACGCCATTGCCAATGTATTACTCACCCTTTGGGGTCCAATCATTGTCGGCATTATTTCAACCCAATAATTACCCTAGATAGTCGATGAGAGTGACGTCTCCTCTTATCGACTATCACCCCAAATTCACCCTTTTAAATTGATAAATAGGTAAAATATTATGACTACATCAAATACTCAAACTGTACCAACAATCGATTTCACTAAATTTGCCAACTTAAGCCCATTTGAATTAAAAGATAAATTGATTGAAATGGCTAAAACCGTTCCAGATCGTATTTTATTGGATGCGGGCCGCGGTAACCCCAACTTCTTGGCCACCTTACCTCGTAAAGCATTCTTACGTTTAGGCGATTTTGCTATCGAAGAATCAGAGCGCAGCTACTCATACTTAAACGAAGGTTTTGGTGGTATTCCGGATGGTGTTGGCGTGGTAGAGCGTTTTGATACCTTTGCTAAAGAAAACCTAAACAGAGATGGCGTTAAGTTTTTACAAAAAGCAATTAGCTATGCTAATGACCGTTTAGGTATTGATAAGCAAGCTTTTTTACACGAATTTGTAAACGCGTTTTTAGCCTGTAACTACCCTGTGCCTTCACGTATGTTAACCAACATTGAAAAAGTGGTTAAGCAGTACATAGGTGAAGAAATGTATGGCCCAATGCCAATGACAACTGACTTTGACCTGTTCGCTACTGAAGGTGGCACTGCGTCTATGACTTATACTTTTGCGACAATGTTCAACAATGGTTTACTTAAAAAAGGCGACAAAGTGGCGTTAGTGACGCCTATCTTTACCCCTTATTTAGAGATTCCAGAGCTTGCTGAATATGAGTTAGAAATTGTTGAATTACGCTTAGACGAAAATACATGGCAGTTACCACAATCAGAAATTGAAAAATTAGCTGATACCGGTATCAAACTATTGTGTGTGGTTAACCCTGCCAATCCTGCATCGGTTAAGTTTTCAAACGATACGTTAGACCGTTTAACTGACTTTGTTAACACACAGCGCAAAGATTTGTTCATCATCACTGATGACGTATATGGCACATTTGCAGACAACTTTATTTCGCTATTTGCCAAACTGCCATACAACACCTTATGTGTGTATTCATTCTCAAAATACTTTGGTGCAACCGGCTGGCGTTTAGGTACTATCGGTATTCATTATGAAAACGTATTTGATGATGCAATGCGTGCGTTACCAGAAGCGCATCAATTACAGTTAGATAACCGTTATAAAACACTGACACCTGAACCAAGAGACATTAAGTTTATTGACCGTATCGTTGCCGACAGTCGTGCTGTAGCCCTAAACCACACAGCTGGTTTAGCATTACCACAACAGGTGCAAATGGCATTATTTTCATTAAGTTGTTTAATGGACTTGGAAGATAATTACAAAGCAGCTTGTAAACGTATTATTCGTGAACGTTACATCACATTGTATAAAAACATGGGTGTTGAAATTGAAGAAAACGAAGACCGTGTTGATTACTACACCCTACTAGAGTTAGATGCTTTAGGTGGTAAACTTTATGGCGATGAGTTTGTACAATGGTTTAAAGATAACAATAAAGGTCAAGACTTCCTCTTTGTGTTAGCGTACAAAACAGGGGTAATTTTATTACCAGGTAAAGGATTTGATGTTGTTCATGCTTCAGTGCGTGTATCACTAGCTAACCTAACTCACTACGATTATGAGTTAATTGGTCGTGCGACAAGAGTCGTACTTGATGGCTACTTTGCAGAGTATCAAGCAAGCTAGTTAATCAATACCGCAGTTAATCAGTCAAATATTGACTGATGATTGAGAAATGAAAATGCCAATCTTTTGATTGGCATTTTTTATGCTTGATTGAAAAATTTTGTACTATATTTCACAGTTATACAAAGTATTAAAACAGCAACAAAGCTTAATTGGGCAAGATTGCGACATGGTGTATTAGCTGCGTGATACTAGAGCAAATGAATTAAGGGAGTATCTATGGGAACGATCAGGTTGAATTCTATTGTTATTGGCCCATTGCTGTGTATGCTGCTGACGCCTATGGCTGCTGTTGCTAATGATAATGCTGAAGATAGCGTTGCCAATGAGCCAAGCTCATTAGTGCCAAATTTAAAAGAAAACCAAGCACCTTTAACCGTGAATAAAGGCAATTTTGTGGCAGCGCCCATTCCGTTTTCAAATCCGACCATTGATTCAGGTTTAGGCGGATTAGTGGGCTACTTTTATCCACAAACCGCAGAGCAAAAAGCGGTACAACCTCCTTCTGTTACCGGTATCGCAGGGTTTTATTCCAGTAATGACAGTTGGGGCGCGGCAGTTGGCCATGCCAGTTATTGGGATAATAATAACTGGCATTTAAAAGGTGGGGTCGCCTATGCCGATTTAAAGCTGCCGTTAGTGTCAACCGAGTTGCTTGGTTTACCTATCGACGTTGATTGGGATATTTCTGGCTACGGTGCACTGCTTGAATTGGAGCGACGCATTAGTGGTAATTGGTTTGTCGGAGTTAATGGGGTATTCATTGATTTTGAACAAGACTTTAATGTTAACATTAGCTCCATCGATTTCGATTTACGAAATGAAATTGTCTCCGCAGGACTTGGTGCTGGGATTATTTATGATTCTCGTGATGTGCCTACTAACCCTTATGATGGTTATTACTTTAAGCTCAACGGCACTTTTTTTGATGATGCCATTGGCAGTGATACCAACTTTGAATCTTATTCATTAGAGTTTGATGGTTATTTTCCTGTGCATGAGTCGATAACCGTGGCTTATAAATTAAAAGGCTGTTTGAAAGAGGGTAACGTGCCGCTATGGGCAGCTTGTCGTTTAGGGTTACGTGGTTTTTCATCCACTGAATATATGGCCTTAGGTGCCATTGAAACAGAAGCTGAAGCCCGTTGGCGTTTTCATAAGCGCTGGGGATTAGTGGGTTTTATTGGCGCAGGTAAATTGGATGATGTGAATCATGCGGATAAATCTGATGATATCATTCCTTCATACGGTATTGGCGTGCGCTTTATGCTACAACCAGCAGAGCGAATCAATTTACGCTTAGATTATGCTCGCTCATCCAATAATAATGATGCGCTTTATCTTTCTGTCGGGGAAGCATTTTAATATCGTTATTTTAGTCTATGACTTACATTAGATGTTGTTTATATTGGTTGTCGTTAACTGATATTCTTTAAATGTAGATAGTTAATTATTCTTAAAACATAAATAAAAGAGAGTGTTATGAAAGGTGTCATTTCGATCCAGTCGCATGTTGTTTACGGGCATGCAGGAAATAGTTCAGCAGTATTTCCTATGCAGCGTATGGGTTTAGAAGTTTGGCCTATTCATACAGTGCAGTTTTCAAATCATACTCAGTACCAACAGGGCTGGACTGGGCGGGCTTTTTCTGCCGATGATATTAATGAGCTGGTGGCGGGTATTGGTAACATAGGTAAGCTTGCAGATTGTCAGGCGGTGCTATCAGGTTACCAAGGTAGTGCTGAGCAGTGCCAAGCAGTGATCCAAACCATTCAAACGGTTAAAGAGATCAATCCGCAGGCTATTTATGTGTGTGATCCTGTAATGGGTGACCCTGAAAAGGGCTGTATTTTGGCTGATGGTATTACTGAGCAATTAATTAAACAAGTTATGCCTCTGGCTGATGTGATTGTACCTAATCAATTTGAGCTGAGTCAGTTCACTCAAATGGATATTACCAATCTTGAGCAAGCTAAAGCAGCTTGCCAAAAAGCATTGTCTTTAGGGCCTGATATTGTGTTGGTTAAGCATTTACACAGCATCGCTGATGAGACATTCACCATGATGCTGGCAACCCAAGAGGGTTGTTATATCAGTCAGCGTCCACAACTTGAGTTCGTAAAACAGCCAGTTGGTGTTGGTGATTTAATTTCAGCGTTATTTACCGCAAGTTTAGTGCAAGGCTTATCTGCTGTTGAGGCATTTGAACATGCAACAGATGCTTGTTATGGCGTGTTAAAAGAGACCGCCCATCAGCGCCAGTGGGAGCTACAAACTATTGCAGCCCAGCAAGAGCTGGTCACACCTTCAGAGCACTTTAAAGCGATTAAAGTTTAGTGGTTTAGGTTTATAGGTTGAGCTTTAATGATTTGGCTTTAATAAATAAGTATCGCAATGTTTAGTTATAAGGCCTTTGACCTAACTGAATAAATCAGAGCTAAATAAAAACCACGCTAATTAGATTAAGCGTGGTTTTTTGTTTAAATGGCATAGCTATTATCTGAATTAAGAATTTTAAGACGCTTAATTTACGGCTGTTTATTCAGTACCTCATCAATATCAGCTGCACTGTGGCGATTAGGCAGTTGCTCCCATTCTTCGCCCCATGAGCGATTGACGATACGACCACGCTTTACTGCTTGGCGCTGGGCAATAATATTGGCCCAACGAACTAAGTTCGGATAGCTTGCGACATCTAAAAACTCTGCAGCATCATAAAGATGGCCCAGCACCAAACTGCCGTACCATGGCCAAATTGCCATATCGGCAATGGTGTATTCATCACCGGCAATAAAGGCATGTTTCGCTAATTGCTTATCAAGCACATCAAGTTGACGTTTGGTTTCCATAGCGAAGCGATTAATCGGGTATTCAAATTTTTCTGGGGCATATGCATAAAAGTGACCAAAGCCGCCCCCCAGATAAGGCGCTGCTCCTTGAAGCCAAAATAACCAATTTAGCGTTTCTGTGCGCAGAGCAAAGTCTTTTGGTATGAAGTGACCGAACTTATCTGCTAAATAAACTAAAATCGCGCCAGACTCAAATACTCGCACCGCTTTAGCACCTGAGTTATCGGATAATGCTGGAATTTTAGAGTTTGGATTGATATCAACAAAGCCTGATGAGAACTGCTCACCTTCGCCAATATTAATCAAGTAAGCATCGTATTCTGCCTCTTTTACCCCTTTGGCTAGTAGCTCTTCTAGCATGATGGTGACTTTCTGGCCATTTGGTGTGGCTAATGAATGCAGCTGAATTGGGTTGCTGCCAATAGCTAATTCTTTTTGGTGACGAGCGCCTGAGTCTGGTCGGTTAATACTTGCCCATTGACCACCGTTTTCTTGATTCATGGTCCAGACTTTTGGTGGTACATATTCGTTGCTCATGATGTTTCCTTATCTGTGTCACTATTCTGTTTTAAAAGCATGTGTTTTAAAAGCGTGCGTTGTTATATGCGCGGGTATAAATCAGATATTGGGACTAATACGAAATTAACAATGATAAAGCTCATAACCATTGGTTATTGTTCAGCTGCGAATATCATATGGATTGACTGTTACTTTAAAGTGGGTTCATTACATAACTTAAAGATAAAAAATGCCAGTCAATTGAACTGGCATTTTGGTTTTTTAATCAAGTTTGATTAGCTCTGATTATTGCTTAACTACCAAATACGCACACGTTGATCTTCTGGTAGGTACAGCTTGTCACCAGGTTTAACATCAAAGGCTTTGTACCATGCATCATGGTTACGTGGCGCTAATGCGCGGTAACGCCCTGGCGCGTGAGTACCTGCACGAAGCTGACTTAACATACTTTGCTCAGTACGTTTTTCTTTCCACACTTGCGCCCATGCTAAAAAGAAGCGTTGATCGCCTGTAAGGCCATCAATAATCGGCGCATCTTTGCCGTTTAAACTCAGTTGATAAGCGTTATACGCCATGGCTAAGCCGCCAACATCACCGATATTTTCACCAAGGCTATTACGGCCATTAACGAAGTTTTCTGGGATTGGCTCATATAAACTGTATTGCGCTGCTAGCTGGTCAGCTTTAGCATCAAATGCCGCTCTATCTGAGTCGGTCCACCAATTACGCTGAATACCGTTGGCGTCCGATTTTGAGCCCTGGTCATCAAAACCATGGCCCATTTCGTGGCCAATAACGGCGCCAATGCCGCCGTAGTTCACTGCGGCATCTGCGTTAGGGTCAAAGAATGGTGGCTGTAAAATTGCGGCTGGGAATACAATCTCGTTGAATGAACTATTGTAATATGCATTGACAAATTGTGGCGTCATGCCCCAACGGTTACGGTCGGTTTTTTGTAGCTCTTTAGCGACGCTGTCAGCATGAAAATATTGACGTAGGTTGTGGATGTTCGCCACTAAATCTTTGCTTGTCAGTGATAAACCATCAAACTGTTGCCATACATCTGGGTAACCAATTTTTGGTTTAAATGCGGCAAGTTTAGCGTGTGCATTGACTTTAGTTTCAGCACTCATCCAATCTAGGCCATCAATACGTTGACCCAGTGAAGTACGTAAGTTCTCAACTAATTCCGCCATTTGCTGTTTTGATGATTCAGGGAAATAACGTGCCACATACACTTTACCAATCGCAAAACCTAATGATTGCGTGCCCGACATTTCAGCGACTGCGCGTTTCCAGCGTGGTTTAGGCTCTTCTTGCCCGCTTAACTCTTTACCGTAAAAAGCAAAGCTGGTGTTGTAGATGTCTTCAGATAATAATTCTGCATTATTACTGATGGTGTGGAACTTAAGGTAATCCTGCCAAACATTAAGTGGCTGCTGATTAATTAAGGCAATCATTGCTTTAACTGGCTCAGGCTGTGAGATATTTAATTGTGGAACTTGATAGCCCGTTTGTTCGATAAATAAATCCCAATTAAAGCCTGGGTATTGCGCTGCTAAATCAGCACGTTTAACTTGGTTGAGGGTCAGGTCGCGGTTACGGCGCTTTTCTCTTGGCCATTGACCTTCAGCAATTTTTGTTTCTAATGCCAGTATGGCTTCAGCGCGAGCGCTGCCATCTTTGATACCAGTGAAAGCCAGCATGGCTGTAATGTGCTCAACATAGGCTTTGCGGATGTTAATGAATCTTTCACTGTCTTCTAGATAATAAGAACGGTCGGGTAAACCTAGACCACCTGCGCCAATAGACATTTCATATTGATCTGGATTGATGCGATTAAACCACATGCCACCATAAATTGGCGATGCAGCATCGGTTAACCAAGTTTGACCGAAGACTTTGGTTAAGTCGTCGGTGTTGTTAATGTTGTTGATGCTATCAAGGGTTGCTTGAATTGGGCTGACACCCAGCTTATTAATGGTGTTAGTGTCCATGTAAGCATTATAAAAATCAGCGATAAGTTGCTCTTCAGCATTTAAGTCATTGCGGCTGGTGATATCATCAATGATTTCTTTAACTTGGGTTTCACTGCGCTCAGCTAATGCTGTAAATGCGCCATAACGAGTTTTATCTGCTGGCATGTCAAAGTTGTCATACCAAGTACCACTGGCATACATAAAGAAGTCATCACCGGGTTTAACTGCTTCATTGCGGGCGCTTAAATCAACCCCAAAGCTACCAAGCTCAGCTGCGCCTTTGGCTTGGGCAGTGACTTCTGCTGCTTCATTAGTGACTTTGACATCAGATGTACCGCATGCGCTTAAAAAACTGGAGGCGAGGGCGAGGGCGATTAAGGACTTTTTCATTATTATCTTCTTCCTTGTTGGTAATTAAAGTATTTATAGAGCGTTTTTTAGATAAAAATTAGCTAACAATATTGTTAAGCCAAGGGGAAATGTCAACCTTGTAATTGTTAGCAAGTTTGAGCAAAGCATTGTTGGGCGTTAAGTTATTCGGCTAGAAGTAGTAACACCATGCTTTAAAGCTTGTTTGGGCGGTGAGTTTTAACCGCAGTTAACGGGCGCATATTAATCTGCGCGTAGTTTGTGTATAACTAGTTTATACAATTCAGTTTCAGCTTTTTAGGCTAATTATGTCCAGCAACCCAATTGCTAATAAACAATCAATTATCATCATTTTAAGCTTGCTGTTAGCAACGGTTTCAGCGGTGATCTATATTACCAAGGCTCACCAAAGCCATAGCCCCGAAACTTGGACATCATTTGTTTATAAAAATGGTTATGAGTCAGCCAGTTATTTGATGCAAGATGGTTTTAATGATTATGCTGCATGCAAAATTTACTCCCAAGATATGTCTGTCACTTATCAGAATGCCCCTTGGCAATGTGGGTCTAAATGCCGCTTTGATTCAATGAGGCAAGGTTTTGAATGCGAGTCGATGATTAACGATTAATCAGTAGTTGCCGCTAACCTCTTAGATTGAAATCAAGTTATTTGCCACGTATCATGCGCTTTTTCATCATATTGAATATTATGCGCCACTTAAAAACCTGTCATCACTCTGACACACCTATCGAGTTTGTTGCTGCTAATCAACCACATATGCTGACGCGAATTGCTACTAGAGCAATTGTATTAAAAGGTAATAATATTTTGATGTTATATACCGAGCGTTATCACGATTACAGCTTGCCAGGTGGCGGTGTTGATGCCCATGAAGATATTGAGCAAGGGTTGATCCGCGAGTTACAAGAAGAAACCGGTGCGAAATCTATTAGCAATATTACCGCATTTGGGGTTTATGAAGAGTATCGCCCTTGGGAGCGTGATGGCTATAAAGTGATAAACATGCTGAGCTACTGTTTTAGCTGTGAGATAGATAGTGAGCTGGGTGAGACCCGATTTGAAGCCCACGAAATTAGCAACGGCATGCAGCCTGTATGGATTGATATTGATGAAGCGATTCAGCACAACCTTAATACCATTGCCAATAGCGCTAAAAAAGGTTTATCCATTGAACGTGAAACCTTTTTACTTAAGCTAATTAAAGCTGAGCTTATCAATAGCTAGCTTTGAGCTAAGAGGATACTTGGGGTCGTAGAGTTAGTGTTGAGCTAATAATGGTTACTCAACATATTCCTTTAACGCCCAGCAAATAACGTAGGGGCGTTGTCATTGCGGCGAGTATGGTTATAACTGCTTAGTGCTTAATTGCTAAGCTCTTTAATAAATAGCTACCTTGCTACTTTTTGAGATGTGAACGTTCTTTTGAATTTCTAAGTATGGACGGCGATCACAAAAATGGCTTTTGCTTGCAGGTTTATTAATTAGTAATTAAGCAACAGTTTTGAAATACAGTTTTCATAGAGACTGACTAAATTATTGAAATAACCGTTTTATTAGTGGCTTAAGCTTTATTGATAGGGGTGATTTGATGTCACGCGAATGATTGTTTCTTTTGGTTGGTAATATATCTACAGTTTAATGATTTGAGTAACGCAACCCCGACCTTGGTATAGCTCTGGATAGCTTGACCAATGTTAGTAACTACCTGACACTCTATGCTAACCAAATACCCTACCAAGTATGGATAATAAAAAATGCTAATTTTCTTTATTTGTATTGCGATGTTAGTCCTCGCTTATAAATTCTACAGCCCTTTTGTTGAGCGCCAAGCGGGCATTGACCCAAATGCAAAAACACCTCAAACACGTTTTGACGATGGGGTTGATTACGTCAAAGTTCATCCCGTTAGAGCGTACCTTATTCAATTTTTAAACGTTGCAGGTGTCGGGCCAATCTTTGGTCCTATCCTGGGGGCATTATACGGTCCAATCGCCTTAGTGTGGATTGTATTGGGTAATATTATTGGCGGCGCGGTGCATGATTACTTCTCTGGAGTTATGAGCATCAAAGAAGACGGTAAAAGCTTACCTGAAATCGCCGGTCACTATTTTAATGTGTACTTTAAAGGGGTGATGTTGGTATTCACTGCGATGTTATTGTTCTTCGTTGGTGTGGTGTTCATTATGAGTCCTGCGGGACTGTTAAGTAACTTAGAGTTATTTGAAGGTACCATCTTGGCTAACAATACCTTTTGGGTATTGGTTATTTTAGGCTATTACTTCTTAGCGACACTGTTACCCATTGATAAAATTATCACTAAATTGTACCCATTATTTGGTCTACTCATGATTGTGATGACAGTATCAATTGCAGTGGCACTGCTTATCAGTGCGCCGCAATTGCCCGAGGTTGCAGATATTTTTGCTTATTTTGACCATAGCCATTACAACAATGATTTACTGGAGCCAAATCCTGATGGTTTACCAGTATGGCCGTTATTATTTGTCACCATAACTTGTGGTGCCATTAGTGGTTTCCATTCTACTCAAGCCCCTATTATGGCTCGCTGTTTAACCAATGAAAAATATGTTCGCCCAGTTTATTATGGCGCAATGATGTCTGAAGGTATTGTTGCTTGCGTATGGGCAACAGCAGGTATTGCGGCTTTCCCTGGTGGATATGTTGAGCTTAAGAGTATTCTTGATGCGGGTGGGCCTGGCCTTGTAGTGAACCAAGTTGCGAGCACTTATCTTGGCGTTGCTGGTGGTATTATGGCGATTATTGCTGTAGCAATTTTCCCGATAACCTCAGGGGATACCGCGTTCCGTTCATTACGTTTGACCATCATTGATGCGTTTAAAATCCCGCAAAGTATGCGTAACCGTTTGCTATTAGCCATTCCAATTCTGGTGATTGCATACTTTATGACTAAGATTGATTTCTCATTAATCTGGCGCTATTTTGCCTTCTCCAACATGTTACTTTCAACCAGTGTACTGTGGTTGGCAACTAAGTACTTATTTAACCGTGGTACTTTCCATTGGATTGTGAGTTTACCTGCAATCGTCGGTACTTCTATCACAGTCTCTTATATTATGACTGCGGGTGTTGGCCTTGGTTTACCACAAGAGTTAAGCCAGCCAGTGGGTATCGCTGTTGGGATTATATGTTTAGTAGGGCTGATTATTGCCCACAGTAAACGTAAAGTCGCGCACGCTTAATAGGCTCTGATATCGGCTAATTCTGCAATGATTTAAACGATAGATGATAACAATTAGGTGATCGCAGTTAAGCAATCACATAAAAGATGTTATTTAAGCCCCAAAAACCGATGTATGCATCGGTTTTTTTATGCCTAAATTGGGTCGTACAGCAAGTTAAAAAGCCAGCTTAGAAGTCAGTTGATGATCAGTAATAGCGATTAGCCATTCTATTCACTGAGTGTGGTCAATTTGACGTATCCCAAAAAATGAAGGGCAAGGTAGATGCTGCTATCATGCCCTTTATTAAGGCTAGCTGCGGTTAGGTTTATTCATCTTTATTGATAATCGGATTACACACACCTGTGCCCGTTAATGCAATATGGTTGAGGTTGTTTTTAATCACTTTAGAACCAACATTGAATGAGGTTTCAGGTCGACTGATGAGGTAACCTTGCACACAATGAATGCCCAGTTTTTTGATTAATTCAAATTGAGAGGCCACTTCAACGCCTTCAGCAACCACTTTTAAATCAAGGGTTTTCCCCAAGTTACTAATCGAATCTAAAATCTTTTCGTATTTAGGGTTAATAGTAGCTTGGTCAATAAACAGCTTATCAATTTTGATCACATCAACGGGTAAATTAGCCAATGTTGAAAGGGAGCTAAAGCCAGTGCCAAAATCATCGATGGCAATTAATACCCCTTGGCGGCGTAGTTTTTGTAAATCATTAATAATAGTGTCAGATGCATGGATTAAACATGATTCTGTTATTTCCAATAATAATGCTCTAGCTGGTAAGCCTGTTTTCGCTAAGGTGTCCATAATCCAGTCGTATAACGGCACATGCTTTAATTGCACCCCTGAGATATTCACTGAAATTCGGACTTTATTCATGCCGGCATTGTGCCAAGCTGACATTTGGCGACAGGCTTCAAATAAAATCCAGTTACCCAGTTCAATGATCAAGTTTGAGTCTTCTGCGATTGGGATAAATTCAGTTGGGGTGATTGGGCCTTCAATAGGGTGATTCCAACGGACTAAGCATTCGAAGTAATCGATACTGCAGTCATCAACGCTGACAATCGGTTGAAATGATAAGCTGAAATTTTGGCTGGCAATGGCTAAACGCATTTCTTCGAGTAGGTAGTGATAGCGGCGAATTTTATTACCCATTTCTGGCGAATAGACACGAAAAATACCGCGACCATCGGCTTTGGCGCGGTACATGGCCACATCGGCCATTTGTAATAGTGTATTGGGGTTTGATGCGCTGTCAGGGTAGCTAGCAATGCCAATGCTAGCACCAATTTTTATGATTTTATTACCAAGTACGAAATCTCGTTCAACTTCTTGTAGCACGTTTTTAGCGACTTCCACTGCACGGTTGTCATCGTCAATGTGATCAATAAAAATAGAGAATTCATCACCGCCTAAGCGGGATAGATTTAGCTCTAAATTTACCCCAGAGCCGATATAGCTAAGGTCATGGTTTCTGATCACTGTGGATAATCGATTGGCAACTTGAATGAGCACTTCATCGCCAAAGCTGTGGCCAAAGGAGTCATTAACCTGTTTAAATCCATCTAAGTCTATGAATAGTAAGGCTTGTTTGGTGCCATCTTTTTGGGCGCGTTGTAACTGTTTTTCTAAGTGTTCAAGGTAGGCATGGCGATCGACAAGACCGGTGAGCTTGTCTTGAAATATAGTTAACTGGGTATCAATATTTTGTTGTTTTACATGCCTATTTAACTCATTTAATGCCACGCTAATGTGTGACAGAGTATTGTTAGTGTGATTGTTTGGCTGCTTTATTTTGAAGGTCGCTAACAATTTATCGGTTTCATTACTGATAAATTCAAGTGATGCACTGTTCTTCTTATCAGAACTGGCTTTGATATAAAAAGGGATAAAGCAGGCAAATAGAAACATGAGTAGTAATGGCACATTACTGAACATCATCATAGCGCCAAACACGTCTGTGACCTTGACTACGGTGAGTTCATTGTCATCCCGAGCCAGTACCGCAAAGTAATGCTGCCCAGATTTCACGATATCATTTTCTAAAAACAGCCACTTTTCCCAATTGGAATTAGTATCTATGACATTGGCAGGTGCAATCTTAATTACGTTGTGGTGAAAATTTTCAGTATGAATAGCATCGATACCCTGGCTAAAACTTAACACCAGTAATACGTTCATCATCATCAAAAAGCTAATTAACATGAATACGAACTTTGAAATTTTAGTCATAAAGAGTCTTAGTAAAGTGTGCCGATTGAAAATCGTATGATGTTCGCATTTTGTTTACGGTAGTTAGCAATTTTGTTTCAATGATGTAGCGGCTGAATTATAAGCTCATTAATACGGGGATACAAGATTTTTTGGGTTATCGAATTGTTAAAAAGTGCAATAAATATAATGTGTTACGAATGTAACAAAGCTTTTTCTGTGGACGAGGGAAGCGTTTTAACCAGATTTGTAACTGGCTTTAAATTGGCTTTTTTTACAGTGCAATAAGGTGAAGTAATAATATGAATTAGCATTATATTCGGCACTATAGCCAATTGGCTTTGACCCGTCAGTTATTTGCCCAACATAGATGGCACAAAAGTATTAAGGTAATAGCACTGCTTCGGTTAACTTTATCGCGTCACTGTTACAAAAATCCCACCGCCCATTAATGGCGATAGGATTTATTAATCGGCGAGGCATGGTCTAGGTAGTTACACCTTGTCTAGCTCAGTTGTAATTGCCAGTTACCATTTCTTATAAGGTAAAAATTTACCATTCATGGTCACTAATACGCGATCGCCTTTGGGATCTTCAATTTTATCAATGTTTAAACTAAAATCGATTGCGCTCATTATCCCGTCACCAAATTTTTCATGGATCACAGCTTTCATCGGCATACCATACACCTGCATGATCTCGTAAAAGCGATACACCAATGGATCGGTAGGCACTGTCGGGCCTAAGCCTTTAAGTTGGGAGTTGGTTAGTGGCATCATTTGCTCTGCTTCGATACCTAAGGCTTGTGCAATTTGAATTGCTTCAGCTTCAGATGCACAGGCTTGGCCGTAGCATAATGCCGCCACCCAGACCTCATCTCGGCCCACCATCTGACCTATATCATTGAAGGTGAGTTTTTGTGCTTTTTTGGCAGCTAAAATCGTTTTACTTAGGGTGTTGATTTCCATAGTGCAGCTCCAGTTTAAGTGACATAGTTAAGGTAAAGTTAATTAGCACATCAGCGAAATATTAATAGCAAGATGATGAGACTTAAGATTGCACAAATCCCTTGCCAGAACTTAACAGGCTCGCGCTCGATAAGTGGGGCACGGGTTTTATTTAAAAAAGCTTGAGTGGGATGACGCAAGTCGTATAAGTATTCTGATAATTCACTGTAGCGTTTATAAGGATTAGGATGGAGCGCTTTTTTTAACGCATCATCAATCCAGGCCGGGATGTCGCGCTCATCATCCAGTACTGATTGATATACCAAGCGGTTTTGCGCCGCTTTGGTCCTTGCTTGGGACATCTTACCGTCGAAGGGTAATTTGCCGCTGAGCATTTGATAGGTGATCACCGCCAGTGAAAAGTTATCAGCCATATGGGTGATAACTTCACCTACAAAGTATTCGGGGGCGGTATACTGCACTGTGCCGAGAATATCGGCATGTACGATTGGGGATGATATTTCAGCAAGACCAGCTACTTTGGTGGCGCCAAAATCTATGATTTTTACCATGCCATTAATGTCAATCATGATGTTTTCAGGGCGTAAATCTTGATGGATCATTTCTTGCCGATGAAAAGCCCGCAAGCCTTTAGCTATTTGCTCGACAATATCACGCACGGTTTCAATAGCGGGTTGTGGATTATCTAACATCCACTGGCTCAGGGTAATGCCTTCGATGTATTCCATGGCTACATAGAGATAATTACGCTGTTTAGTGGGCGGACAAGGCTTAAGGATATGGGCATTATTTAGCCTTCTGGCAATCCACTCTTCCATTAAAAATCGTTCAAGATAAGCAGGATCACCTTGTAAATCTATTGATGGTGTTTTAATGACAACTTTTTCTAGGTTGTCGATATCCATGGCCAAGTACACATGGCTGCGACTGCTATGGTGCAAAGCCCTGAGGATTTGATAGCCGTCAAAATTCATTCTGGCATCAAGAATAGGTGGAAAAGGTTGTTCGGTGAGTTTTTGTAAAGCTTCATCAGCGCTTTGCAGCGGCAAGTCATCAATGCGGATAATTTGAATGGTTAAATTGTCTTGGCTGCCATTGGCCAGTGCAACCTCTGCAATGACTTGGGCGGCAATATCTAAGGCTTGATGATGTAATTTTATTAATGAGTTAATTTCGTCTTCGGAAATAAATTCATAAATGCCATCGGTTGTTAAGATAAAAGTATCACCGAGTTCTAGTGCCTTAGCATCATAATCGATTTCTAAGAAGGGGCTGATACCTAGGCCGCGGTTAAGGTAGCTTTTATGAGCGTTTATCCACAGGCGGTGATCTTCAGTAAGCTGAGTTATTTCATTATCCCGCAACCGATAAATGCGGCTATCACCAATATGAAATATATGGGCAGTGGTCGATTTGAAGACCATCGCGCTTAAAGTACATACATAACCACGATCGTTATCAAATCGATGTTCACTTTTTTGGGATTGGGAATAGAGCCAAGAGTTTGTGGCGGTTAGCACCTGAGCGGCGGACTTTTTAACCGACCAAGATTCTGGCGTGCAACTATAGTCATCTAAAAAGCCCCTTACGCTAGCTTCACTGGCAATTTGGCTCACATCACTACTACTGATCCCATCAGCAATGGCAATAGCAATGCCCTTAGAGGTCAATAGTGGTTGCTTTGGGATCGTGGCGCCATGAAAATCTTGATTGATTTCCTTAATGCCTTTGTTGGAATATTGGCCTATTGAAACGGTGAGCTTTCGAGTCATATATTTTCTTATTAAGCTAAAAGTAATGGCTCATCAGCGCCAATCATAAATACTTGCTTTTAAGTGCAACTAACATTCCAAAACGTGGCCAGTGCGCAATGTTAACTCAGTCAAAAGGCTAACAAGTTATAGCGTTGCAGCATTACTATTGCCTAGCGGTAACTAAGTTAAACCAATGAAAGTCTGTGATGGCGCTCAGTTGGTCGTTTGCTTTGTTACGTAATGGTGCAGTGCGAATAATTAACGCACTTAAATAGATCGAAATAGCGGCTGTGACTGGCTTATTGGCTTTGGGGTTAAAACATTATCCATTAGCAATAGTTAATTTAACGGGCTGTGTTTTATATAACGGTTTATATCTTTAAAATCAGTATAATTATACTTAAGCTAATTAACTGTGGAACACGCTGTGCTTACAAAAATACTGGTAACCTTGTTAGTGATCGTCGCTTGTGTGCTGTACATACGCAGCGGTCGTGGCACAAAGAAAAAGCCGGCTTTAGTGTCAATGGGCAGTGATTCTTCACCGCTATTTTCAAAGTTGATTATTTATCCGATGATCGCTGTTTCGATGCTAGTAACTGCAGCCTTTTGGGGCTGGTCATGGTATGACGATAATAAAATTGTGCAAGTGACCATTTCATCGCCTGTTGAAGCGATGTCGGCAACTTATTATGTGCGCAAAAAAGACATTGAAGCGCAGCGTATTACCACTGTGGATGGCATTCAAATTCGCTTATCTAACCAAGAGCGTATAACGGTAGCGGCACCTACTACGAAGTGATTTTCAGCTCGACTCGATGAACAAGTTATTTAGTTTTTCGTTTGCCATTGCAAACAAAACCTCATAAAGCATTTGAGTAGTGGGATTTGGTATTTGTCTTTATGTACTAGCAATCAGAAACAAATGGGCGGCATTACTGCCGCTGCAATATCTTATTGATATCAAAGCTGAACACTTGATTGCCATTGCAAACAAAACCTCATAAAGCGTTTGAGTAGTGGATTTTGGTATTTGTCTTTATGTACTAGCAATCAGAAACAAATGGGCGGCATTACTGCCGCTGCAATACCTTATTGATATCAAAGCTGAACACTTGATTGCCATTGCAAACAAAACGTCATAAAGCGTTTGAGTAGTGGGCTTTGGTATTTGTCTTTATGTACCAGCAGCCAAAAGCTGCGCGGCATTTCAATTGGTTGTTTGAGTAAACTAACTCGACCACTTTCTATAGCATATTGCGCGGCTAAGGTGGATAAGCAACCTAAGCCCAGCCCTGCTGAGACACTGCTAATTAACGCCTCTGTGGTATTAAGCTCAAAGGCCAGTTGCCAGTGTTTAAGTTGTGGTGCCAGCGTATTGATAAAGCATTCTCGCGATCCGGAACCTGGCTCTCTTAACACCCAATCATGATTGTCTAAATCGTTAATAGTTACCTTTTCAAGCTTAGCTAGAGGGTGCTCAGAAGCACTAATAACACACATGTTATCGGCACTGAAGGGCACAGAGAGGAGATCAGGGTGGTAATTATCTCGTTCAATTAAGGCGACATCTAGTTCAAAATCAAGCAGTTTTTGGCAAATAGTAGCGGAGTTTGAAATGAATAAACTTTGGCTGAAGTGTTGCTGTTGCTGGCGAAACTGGCTCAGTAAATAAGGGCTAACATGGTTGCCTATGGTGTCACTACTACCAAGCCTGAGTTTACCGCTATTGGCGTGCTCATCATCAAAGAGGGTATTGATTTGCTGGGCGCGATCCAGTAATTCATCGGCCAAAGGCAGCAGTTTTTGACCTTCTTGATTAAGGATAAGTCGATTATTTACGCGATCAAATAGTGGCTGTCCTAAGTGTTTTTCAAGCTCTGCTAGCGCCATGCTTACCGCCGCTTTTGATAAGTATAGTTTTTCAGCTGCTGCAGTTAAGGTGTTGTGCTGAGTAATAGCGTTAAATACATTGAGCTGCCGCAAAGATATCAGTATCGCCATGGTGTTATCATCCCCGCTTTTCATGGTTATCATTAGCGCTGACTTAGGTTTAACGCCAGTTTGCTTTTATTGTCAGTTGTTTTGTTGATGGCCTAATTATACGTTCAATTAAACTTAACGCATGTTTTAAATAATTGGATATATCTGAACAATTAGCAAGAGTAATATCAACTCAAGCTAAAAAGTTGAAACTCTTTTATTGCAATCTCTTTGATTGCTAACAAAGGGGTTTATCCGAGAGTTAAGTTGAGGCCACCATGATAAACATCGCTAAAGCTAAATTAATGACCGCTCCAACCCCTATGGCAGGCTTAGCATTGGCGATTGCTAGCTTAGGTTGGTGCTGGGAGAATCTCGCCGATTTTCAGGGTTATGGTCAATGGGGCAGCGCTGCTATTGCGAGCCTATTATTACTGGTGTTAACGCTGAAGTTTTTATTGCTGTCTCATACCTTAAAGGCAGATTTAGCGCACCCTGTGGTTGGCAGTGTAGTACCGACCTTTGCCATGGCCACCATGGTAGTATCTAACTCAGTTGGGCATTTTTACCCTCAAGTCGGTGATGCTTTATGGTTATTTGCAGTAGGGCTTCATATCGTATTTTTGATTAGCTTTTTATATCACCGCGCTAAAGTATTTGAGCTACATCATATGGTGCCAAGTTGGTTTGTGCCGCCGGTGGGGATTATCGTGGCCGATGTGTCTTTTTCAGGTAACCCGCAATTGACATTAGTCGCCCATATCGCCTTGGTATTTGGCATGCTTGCCTATGCCTTGATGCTGCCGGTGATGATTTATCGTTTGATATTTACCCATGAAGTGCCTGATGCGGCTAAACCGACCATGGCAATTTTAGCGGCGCCAGCAAGCTTATCACTAGCGGGTTATTTAACGGTAACGGCTACGCCATCACCCATTATCATTGCCTTACTATTTGGCATTGCAGTGCTGATGACCAGTATTATTTATTTAGCCTTCTTTAAGTTACTAACCCTCCCTTTTAGCCCTGGCTATGCCGCGTTTACTTTCCCTATGGTCATAGGCGCGACAGCATTATTTAAAATGATCAGCTGGATGCAAAGCATTAATATGGCTGAGCAATACATTCAGCAAGTGCGGATACTGGCTATTATAGAATTATCGATAGCCACCGTGGTAGTGGTGTATGTGGCCGCGTGCTATTTACACTTTTTCCAACCCCGAAGGGCAAAATCCGCGCAAGTTTAGCGCGGCTTAATGGTTAATGTGTGCTCAATAGTTTGTGGCAATAATGGCGTAGCTTGATTATTAACATATTGCTGATAGCCACTACGATAATAAGGCGATAACGGGTGGCCAGATTGCCCACCAGGAATGCTCATGATGGCATCTTGCTCATTGCCCGGTTGTACAATAAATCGCTGTGAGGCGCCAAATGAGGCACCTTGCACCGCTGGCATAAAGCTGTCGCCATAACCTTGTGCAGCAGGCATATCTAACCAATGGCTCAGTAAGGGCATCTGTTTTGAAAATGGGTGCTTAATGTCGAGCTTATTTACCTCACCCCAGCGTAAATCAGCTAGCTGACTATCTTGACTGTGCTGTTTAAGTAAGGCGGTTTTAGCCTGTTTGTAGGCGCTGATGGCAAATTCATCCCAACTTTGGAATTGCTTAGGTAGCCAGCTTTTAGGCTGCTGATTGATCAGTTGCCACATAGGCGTTTCTAAATAGCGCTTAATCACAGCTAAGCTGCTGCCTTGGCTTGTTAGATTAGTTTCAATCGGCGCAAAGCTTTGATCTATCATGGCGGCGCGAAAATGTTTTACTAAGCTATAGCCCACCGAGTCTGCACAGGCACAATCGCCCCATTGATTGATGAACTTAACATCTTCAGCGAACCGTTTGGGTTGTTGGCTTAGCAGATTAAGTAGGTATTGCTGCCAAGGCTGTAAAAATCGTGCTTGATTATCTAGCTGCAAATTAAAAAAATCAGTTTCAGTAAATTGCTCTTGCTCATGTAATCTGTCCCGAATTTGCGTAGCGCGGGCCCCAAGAGCATAGCCGCCATCACCGAATTGGGCTAAATCTTGGGTGGAGAGCACCCGTGAATTAGCGGTCCAAATACGATGGCTGAGTGGGTTAATGACACTTGGGACATTGGGTTGGGGTTGCTGCCAAGCTTGGGTTTGCACTTCAGTTGCTGTTTGAGCGACATTGGCAGGATTACTACGACTTGGTAGCGCGCCAGCTATCTTCCAGCCCGCGTTACCTTGGCTGTCTGCTAACAACATATTTTGTGCTGGAATACCGATACTGCTGGCTAATGCCATGGCTTGATCGACTGTGGTTGTTTGCTCTAGTTCAATTAAGCCCATATTAACCGCATAGTCTTGATGGGCGACCCATGATAGTGCGTAGTTTTTATCATTAACGGTTTTTACCGGGCCATATTCACTGACTTGTACTGTATGCATCACTTCTGAGCTGGGCAGTTTAATCGGCTCATATTCAAGCGCTATTTCAGTGTTGGCGTCAATTTCAACCCAGTCAGCGGTGTCCACATAACTGTTGGTAAATCCCCAAGCGAGCTTGCCATTAGAGCCCACAACAATGGCTGGCGCGCCGGGTAATGAGACGCCAGTTATTTGCGCCGATGGATTGGTATTATTTGGGACATTATTGGTTTTAGCATCGCTAATGCTGGGGTAATTTAATTGCGCTCGATACCAGATAATAGGTACGGCAAACGATAAGTGCATATCATCAGATAACATTGCCCGGCCAGACTTGGTAAGCTCTCCGGTCACTGCCCAGTTATTGCTGCCGACCTCTAATGGGGCGGTGATTGTGCTGCTGTTTGCTTGAGCCAAAAGCTGGGGCTCAAGTGTTGGGATATCGCCGTCAAAGTAGGGGATTTGGCTATCATCAAGAGCTGCCTGATGGTGGCTTGTTTGGGTTAAAAATGCCAGCATATCGGGGCCAAAGGTCTGTTTTATTTGGGTTAAGGCCATATCTCGCTTAATGGTATTGCCTTGTAAATCAAGATACATACTAAATATGACCAATAAGCTGTCGGTTTCATGCCATGGTTGAGGACTTGATTGGGTGAGTAGGTATTCAAATGAGGACAGAGTTTGCGCCTTCAGTGCGGCATTTACCCCTTTAGTGTAAACCCTAAGGGTTTGCTTTTCTTTTGTGGTTAAGCCATCAAATATCATTTGTGCCCGTTTGCGTAGCTGATGAAAGCGGCGGTTTTTATCGCGCTCAAGTGCCTTTTCACCAAATATTTCAGCCAGTTCACCTGCGGCATTGCGTCGTAATAAGTCCATTTGAAAAAAGCGGTCTTGGCTGTGGGCATAGCCAAGGGCATAAGAGGCATCAAGGCGGTTGCTGGCGCTGATAATCGCCGTGCCGAGTTCATCACGTTCAATGGTGACAGGCGCTGTTATATCTTGGCTATTAAAGCTTGTATTTAAGCTGGGCATACTTAGGCGCAATACACTATAAATGGCTAATAACACCAGCATGATCAGTACGACTAGGCTGGTGAGCGTGTATTTGGTGACGTTAGATTGCAACACCTTGGTAAAGCTAATAGACATGGTTATGACCCTAAAGAATATTCGAGTCTATGATAACCAAGGTTACTAGTTTGTTAACAGCATTTTATTGCTTATAGCAAAATAACTTAACGTTATAAAATAGCGTTTATAAATTAGGGTTAGTTAATCATTGCTGATTAATTTTGGCTTTAAATTTAGCGCGAGTTTCTTGATTGGCTTTACTGTACCAATAATCGAGCATTTCAGTGATTTCTGCCTGATCTTGAGCAATTGTCTTAGGTGTCATCACTGTCGGAGCTAATGCTGGCGCAGCCGCGACAGTGGCAGGTGCTGCTGTGGTCGTTGACGCAGGAGTTATCGTTGCTGTCGAGGTTATTGTTGGTGCAGCAGTTAACGCTGGCTTAGTCGCGAGATTGGCGTTATCGACACTTAGCGGCGTAAAGCTCATGGCGGCAGGTTTATTGCTAAGGTTGTACTGGCTGAGCTCAAGCTCAAAATCGCGGCCTAATTGCAGCCCATCTTTTAGGAGTAAATCTTGTATAAACTCCACAGGTAGACCTTGGCTATTGGTAAGGGTTAATTGGGGCGATTTATTAAAGCTATTGGCGGCATTTCGATTGCGTATGCTTGGCAGTTTAAGGCGATAGGTATCATTACTGGCGCTAAACTTTACGATCACCGCTTCAGATTTAAATTGCGTTTGCATGCCGCTATCACGGTAATTAACCTGATAGCGAAATAGCAGCTGATTGTCACCTTCAACCAAAGTCACTTCATCAGTATCCAATTGTTGGCCATTCAATAGCAATACATCAACACTACTAGGAATATCTAATACGCTAGCGGCAAAGCTTGCAGGGCTGGTGATGATGACGAGGAGTCCGATGATAAGTGGATGTAATTTCATGGTGTTCTCATTATGGCTAGAAGTGGGTATGGTCACTATTGGCATTGAATGATGCTGAGCGAGCAGTGACTATTTGTTCAAAACAATGCTTAATCGTTCCATTAAGTTATAGCAAAGCTCGCCTGAGTTACAACTTAGGCATAACTAACTTTTAGGAATTCGATAATCAAAAAACTTGCGATGTTCAGGGCCTGCTAAGTTGGTATTCACTTTATTAGGGTGCTTATATTCGCCCCAGCTTGCCACATGGGTGCCAACATTAAGCTGTGGAAACTCAGCAGTGGGGCTGTCATGTATACCAATGAAGTTGAGTAAAGTTTGCAGACTATTGTTATCGCTAAGTTTTATCGATAGAAAGTCATCTCGATGCTTAAAGTAATGGTAAACAGCTTGTTGATGCGCAAGGTAGCAAGCTTTTAAACGCGCTTGATCTAGCAGATTATCAGCGTCTAACGGGCCAAAAGTTTGTTTGAAACAGCGCTTAAGGATCGGATGGAAGGTGCCGGTTTTATCGGCAAGGTTTGGCCTCATTTTTGTGAGCAGCATTTGTATTGACGCAACCCAAGTGTCGATAGGTCGGTCGATGTAGACAAATTTGGCATCGGGAAATAACTGATCTAACTGTGGGTAATCACAAAAACAGGGCACATCTGAAACCACATCGGCCACTTCAAAAGCGCGTTTGGTTAAACCGATATGGGCGACTTTTAATCCCTGTTCAAGTAAGGCAGCACTCACGCTGGTGGTGCCAGTTCTGGGCAAACCAATGATAAACACTTTGGACATGATTGCTCTCGATTAATACTCAAGAAACAATGATGTTAGGCTTGGGTATGGTGAGTTAAATGTGCGCCGAAAACGCAATAAACTAAGGTGACTCCTTAGGTGCGGTACAAAATTTTTATCACATGCCAACCGAACTTGGTTTTAACTAAATGGGGGGTAATAAGCTCACCAGTAAAACAGACTCTATCGAATTGTGGTACCATTTGACCTTTTTTAAATTCACCTAAGTTACCGCCACTTTTTCCTGAAGGGCACGATGAATGTTTTCTTGCTAGCACATCAAATTTAGCGCCATTATCAAGTTGCTTGATTAAGTCTTCTGCTTGGGTTTTGTGTTTAACTAATATGTGCAGTGCTGCAGCGGTTCTGGCCATGGGGACTCTCCAATCAATAATGGCCAGATTATACCTTGTTTAATGGCAAAATTTGAATCGAATTTAATCGCCCGAGTTTGACTCTGATTTTTAGTTGAATTGATGGTATAACAGCTAGCTTAGTCCCTTTAAAACAGATGAGTGATACATGCCTCAACGACTCAGCAGCCCGTTAGTGGATCAGCCATTAGCCCGTAAGCAAGTGCAATTGTTTTACGTTTACGACCCTATGTGCAGTTGGTGCTGGGGATATCGCCCCACTTGGCTGGCATTAGCTGAGCAAATCAAGCTGCAGTTGCCTCAGGTGCAACTGACATACCTGTTAGGCGGCTTAGCCCCAGACTCCGATGTGCCAATGCCACTAGAAATGCAGCAATTTTTAGCTAACACCTGGCAAAAAATAGCGACGCAGCTAGGAACCCAATTTAATTTTGATTTTTGGCGTCAATGCAAGCCAAGGCGTTCGAGTTATCCCGCCTGTCGGGCTTGCCTTGTGGCAAGGCACTATGGTTTAGAGCAGCAAATGCTGTTTGCCATTCAACAAGGCTATTATTTGCAGGCGCAAAACCCCTCAGATGACAGCACACTCATTGCATTCGCAAGCCAACTGGGTATTGATGAAGCAGACTTTAGGGCGAAATTAACCTCCAGTGCCACGCAGCAGCAATTACTGTCTGAGCTTAATGTTGCTCAGTCTTTACCTAATGAGGGTTTTCCGTCACTGGTATTGGCGATTGATCAGCAAAGCTATTGTGTTCCATTGGATTATAAAGACGTTAATGTCAGCCTTAAAGCGATTAACAAGCTGTTAGCTGAGTAACTATCAGTTATTTTTGGTTAATGACAGGCACAAAAAAACCAGTTGCAAGGCAACTGGTTTTTAAGTGCTCTTACTGAGCGTTTAACACTTGATTTTGTGAGTTTGGCCAAATCTGGATTATGGTCAAGCTACATCAAGGTTAAGGAGCTTATTTTACTGTGTGGCAATCAGCACATTCAGTAATAGTAAGATCTGGTGTATGTAGATCAGTATCTAACTCGTGAGCGTCAGTTAGGCTGTGACAATCATTACAAGTTTCGATGTTTGCTTCCATTTCAGCATGCTCTTCAACATTGATAGCATTGTGACAATCAACACAATCAACAGCAAAAGCAGAACCTGCAAACATAAGTGCAGCAATCATAGATAAATATTTCATAGTAACTCCATCATCAGTTAAGGGGCTTAATCGCCCATGCTAAGAACCTAAGTTGGCCTTAACAAACTGCGCATACTCAATGAACCAATATCTTAATGAAAATAAATCCGTTACTTTAAAACTAAGAACACTGAAAATTGGATAGCACATTTTTTAAATTAGTCTTTGTAATACAGCCTAAACTGCCTTACTCGAAGACTATCTTATCGATTTATGTTAATTGAAACTTAAAATTGCCCTTAAAGCTACAGTTTTGCATTTTCTAGCTTAGTTAATTCTCAAGGTTGTGATCTGCTTAATAAAATTCTAGAAAATTAAAATGTGTTAACCCTATCCGAGTTCAGAATTAACAGGGGGAAATTTTTGGAGAAAGCGGCTTAATCATTTAGGCGCGACAGATCTTAATCCATTTATCTGGTAGTGGATTAAGTAATGGCTGGAGCTGCGAAACATCATGATAAAGCCAGTTGTTAATCTCGGTAGACGGAATAAACAATGGCATGCGGTGGTGATACTGAGCGCATTTATCATTAGGGTTAATGGTAAGTGTAACCAGTTGATTTTCTTCAGGGTACAGTATGCCAGCCATAAACAATGGCTTATTAGCTGCGTGACTGAAGCGATACTTTTGTTTTTTAGTCTGGCGTTCATCGCGCCACTCAAACCAAGCACTACAAGGGATGATACAGCGCTGCTGTTTAAAGGCATTGGCAAAGGTTGCTTTGTCGGCCGCGGTTTCTCCTTGGGCATTAATAATGATTTTTTTAGACCAATTAGGTTTTATCCCCCAAAGGCTATTTATGACAGTTAAAGGCGGAATATTTGCCGAGTGACTTATTGTTGCAATTGCAGTGCTACTAGGGTCTGCGGCATTTATTGATGGGGTTGTTTCAGGGCAAGTACGAGTGATGCAGGTAACAGTATCTGTTGGGCGTAAATCAAGGTTTGTTTGTATCGACAGTGGCATATCAAACAAGTCATCAAGTGTTTGCTTCATGCCATCAAATAGCATTTCAATTCTGCCACACATCATTTCGGCCCCTTTTTATTTCCATTCACTTAAAGTAGCATTTTTTCCCATGAGTTTGACTAATGATTTGTGTCGAGTAGCTTTGAAAATTTGCTTAAATAGCATTCTCGACTTTAAAAATTCAAACGAGCGTATAAATTTTTTAAAAATTTTTTGCTTCAGCGCACACGTGTAAGTTTATGAAATGCTGGTATTATTCTTTAAATGTTACTTTGTTGTTGTAATTATTGAGTTTATTTTTAATTAGAATGTTTGATCTAATTTAATTTTTGTGACGTAATGCACACTATTAGTCTGGTCTGATGAGTGTAAAACTATGAGCTTAAGAACAACATTTAAAAAAGTATTGCCAAGTATTTCGACGACAGAACAAGAAGCGTTAGATGCCGGAGATGTTTGGTTAGAAGGGTCTATTTATCAGGGCATTCCTGATTTTGCCGCCTTACGTGACATTCCTGGGGCAACGCTGTCAGCTGATGAGCAAGCTTTCCTCGATGGCCCGGTGCAAACATTAATCGAAATGGTTGATGATTTTGAGATTCAAAATGGTAAACACTTACCAGACAATATTCTTACTTACTTAAAAGAGAACAAATTCTTCTCTTTAATTATTCCTAAGTCTTACGGTGGACTTGAGTTTAGCCCTTATGCTAACTCAACTATCGTAGCGACCATTGCTGCTAAAAGTTCTGCGGTTGCTGTTACGGTCATGGTGCCTAACTCTTTAGGTCCTGGCGAGTTATTAATGCACTACGGTTTAGATAGCCAACGTGACTTTTGGTTGCCTCGTTTAGCTAACGGCCAAGAAATTCCATGTTTTGCGTTAACAAGCCCTGAAGCGGGTTCTGATGCTGGTGGTATTCCTGATATTGGTACCGTCACCATGGGTGAGTATCAAGGCGAGCAAGTACTGGGTTTATCAGTAACTTGGGATAAGCGTTATATCACCTTAGCGCCAATCGCTACGGTACTCGGTTTAGCGTTTAAAGTTGAAGATCCACAAGGTTTATTAGGTGGCAAAGAACAGCTTGGTATTACTTGTGCGCTTATTCCTAAGGCGCACCCTGGTGTGCAATTAGGTAACCGTCATGATCCTATGGGCTGTCGTTTTTATAACGGTACTACCCGTGGTGAGAATGTGTTTATTCCAATGGACTTTATTATTGGTGGTCAAAGCAACATAGGTCGCGGCTGGCAAATGCTGGTTAGCTGTTTAGGCGCAGGTCGGGGTATTTCTCTGCCGGCTTTAGGTGTTTCAGTTAGCCAATGTTCATTTAAGTCTTCTGCTGAATATGCCGCTGTGCGTGAACAGTTTGGTTTATCAATTGGTAAGTTTGAAGGTATTCAAGAAAAGCTTGCAGATATTGCCGGTAAAACTTACTTGCAAGAGGCGATGCGAGTGCTAACCACTGAAGGATTAGGTTTAGGCTTAAAACCTTCTGTAGTAACAGCTATTGCTAAGTATCACATGACAGAGCTTGGACGTGATGTTCTTGATTCTGCTATGGATATTCAAGCTGGTAAAGCGATTCAACGTGGACCACAAAATACCTTAGCATCAGGTTATGTGGCGCAACCTATTGCAATTACCGTTGAAGGTGCCAACATTCTAACCCGTAACTTGATGATTTTTGGTCAAGGGGTGATGCGTTGTCATCCTCACTTACAAAGTATGGTTGAATCAATTCATAGTGATGCAAGTGATGCTGATAAAACCTTTAACCGTATTTTCAGACAAACCGTAGGTTACAGTGTTGGTAATAGTTTACGCGCATTCAAATTAGGCGTATTGCCATTTACTGCTCCAGCTTCATCTGCATTGCCTGAAGTTATTGGTTACGAAAAATCAGTACACAAGCTTGCATCTAAACTGGCTGTTTATGCTGACTTCTCGTTGCTTGTATTAGGCGGCAAGCTTAAACAGGCTGAAATGATCTCAGCACGTTTAGGTGATGTAATGAGTTACCTTTATGCGGCGATGGCATCGATTCGTTTTTACGAGCAAAAAGTGTCAGCAGATGAGCGCACGCAAGCTAAGCCATACTTTGATTACGCGACTCGTTGGGCGCTATGTAAAGCTGAAGAAGCACTACTAGGCTTCCTAGAGAACTTCCCATCTAAGCCGACTCGTCAGTTCATGCGTTTAATCACCATGACTTACTCAGCTAAAATGCCAAAAGTGAATGATGATTTGGTCAGAGAGCTTGCCCATCAAGCCCAGCTTGATACCACATTTAAAAAGCAGTTAACTCATTTAATTAAGCCTGTTGCTGGTGATGGTAACTACATTAATGAGCAAGCTTACTTAGCTAAAATGGCATGTTTACCTATGCTAGCTAAAGTGAAAAAGGCCCTTAAACAGCGTGTATTTAAAGCTGGGGTTCGTTTCTCGTTAACACTGGATGCCGCGCTTGAAGCTAAGGTTATTACAGCCGATGAGCATAAGCAGCTGCAAGATTACAACTTAAAGCGTGAACGTGCGATCCGAGTTGATGAGTTTGATTTTGATATGAACATAATTACCGATAAAGCGGATTTAAAAATCGCTAACTAATATCGCTAAAATCAGCCTTGTTTAGGATGTTAAAAGCCGCTTTTAAGCGGCTTTTTTGCGTTTAGGGCTTATGTTGGCAAGATTAATGTTTGATTAATTGTCGATTAAATTGTAACCGGCTCACAATTTTGTATTAAAGCTGTATTTTAAGCGCGTCTTAATCATCAAAGTTTGATCTTAGTTCGTTTTTTGCTCAGCGCTAGGGCGTATAAATTAATGATGGTCACTAACTTTGTGGAGGAATAATGACTCGTGCTTATAACAGCAAATTGGCGTTAATACTCAAGGTGACTTTTATTTGCTTGCTGCCCAGTGTTGGTCATGGTGCTGAGGCCATTGTGGGCGGCGTTGTGGGTTATGCCGATTATAGCGCTTCTTCTGTGGGGCTTTCTGATACTCAAGAAAGTGGCATTAATTACCAATATCGAAGTAGCATTAAACTTAACCCCAGTAATCGACTCTATGGCGCTTATTCCTATAACTCTGATGATATGAATCAACATGAAGGGATTTTAGTGTCCTATGACAAACTATTTTCTATTGACGATGCACATCATATCAATTGGTTTATTGGGGCATCGGCGGGATTAAGTGGTAACCAAATTCAACTCACCAATTTAGATAGCAGTTATCAAGACAGCAGTAGCAGTTACGTTTTTGGTGGTCAAACAGGGCTATTGTTTGATTTAGGCCATGACTTTAGTTCTGAACTTGGTTTTCGCTATTTAAAACATAACTTCAGTTCCAGTGCTGGTAACGACAACAGTTTGTCATTGTCCCTAAATGATAGCGAGCAAGTGTATTTTGGCATTGATTTTCGTTTCTAGTCCTAGGGAAAATTTACGCTTGAAAAAGTTGGATAGAAAAAAGCCCGCTCAATACTCAATTGTTCGGGCTTTTTTATGTGGTGAAATCAACTTAGCAAGGTATTAGCTATTACTTTATCATTAAATAACGGGATTAATTTGCTGCTGAAGATGTGAATAGCTTGTAAACACGCCTGTGGTTAGGCATGTTAATACTCAGGAAATTAACTCATAAGAAGCAGGGAATTATGACAAGGTTTAATTCAAGACTCACAAATGCGCTTTCTAACAAAAAGCCTTATCAAAAAGCCTATAAACTGGGATTGCTGGTGAGTTTATGCAGCACACCATTTGCGCTTCAAGCAGCAGACTTTACCGTTATCCATGCCGGGGAGTTACTTGCTGTTGCAGGTGAAAAGCCGACAACTAAGCAATCGATAGTGATTAAAGATGGTCAAATCAGCGCCATTAATAGTGGCTATATTGAGCTTCCATCCAGCCAAATAACTGAAGCAGATACCCTTGAATATATTGACCTCAAAGACAGCTTTGTCATGGCGGGTTTAATGGATATGCACGTGCATTTACAAGGGGAGTTAGGGCCCAATAATGACAGCGAAGCATTACGCATGTCAGATGCCGATGTGGCAATGAAAAGTGCTTATTTTGCAAATAAAACACTGTTAGCTGGTTTTACCACAGTAAGAGATTTAGGCGCCAAGCCTGAGCAGATTTATGCGCTTCGTGATGCGGTTAACAAAGGCTGGTTGGCAGGCCCTCGAATTATTGCCTCAGGCGGCGTCTCTGTCACTGGTGGTCATGGTGATGTGGATGGGAAAAGCCCTGACTTACTGGATATGCTAACCTCTAAAACCATTTGTGATGGTCCCTTTGATTGCCGCCGTGCTACGCGTCGAGCGATAAAATATGGCGCTGATGTGATTAAGATTACCTCTACAGGCGGCGTGTTGTCAGATACCAATACCGGCACAGGCCAGCAGATGGCCAATGACGAGTTAAAAGAAGTCATTGATGCAGCGCATGCATTAGGGCGTAAAGTCGCCAGCCATGCCCATGCGGCTGAAGGGATTAATGCGGCTCTGAGAGCAGGTGTTGATAGCATTGAACATGGCAGTTACGCCAATAAAGAATCGATTAAGCTATTTAAAAAGTCAGGGGCTTACTTAGTGCCAACCCTGTTAGCGGGTGACACTGTGGTTCAAATGGCTAAAAGTGATGGCAACTTTATGTCTGAAGCAATTAAAGCCAAAGCGATTAGGGTCGGTCATGATATGCAAAACAACTTTGGTAATGCCTATAAAGCGGGGGTTAACATTGCTTTTGGTACAGATAGCGGCGTATCACGCCACGGCGATAATGCGAAAGAGGCTGTGCTGATGAGTCAGGCGGGGATGAGCAATCAAGATATCTTAGTCAGCGCGACCATTAACGCTGCTGACCTTATTGATATGAGCGATACTCTAGGCACGCTAGCACAAGGTAAGCATGCTGACATTATTGCAATGAAAGCGAGCCCCCTTGAAAGTATTGATGCCTTACTTGATGTTCATTTTGTCATGAAATCAGGTAAAGTACATAAGCAATAACCTTGGCTAATCATTATCACCAAGGCTCCCGAAGGAGCCTTTTTAATGGATGGTTAATTTAGTCAACCCAATGCAGTACATCACGAATAATCGACCATCGCGGCACTGGTGTGGTTGCGCCTTTTCCTAGCATCCAATAATCATAAAATTGTTGCTGGTGGCCATCGACTCGGCGCAGTTTTTGCCAGTTATTAATGTAGTTTAATAGTGACTGATTAGTTTGTGCGACAGCATAAGCCACAGGATAGCGATTTTTACCTTCTAAAATGGCAATGCCGTAGCCTGGGAAGAATAATGTCCAAGCTGAACCTGCTTCAGCGCTGATCACCACCGCATCGTATTTGGGCGCTTTTTGCCTAAAGAAATCTTTATAACCGTCAATTTTAACAAAATTAATATGAGGCAGTTTTTTCTTGGCATCGGCAATTTTATCATCATGTTCAACATAGGCGATGGTGGTATTTTCCATTTCGAGAATGGACTCATCAGTTTTGAAGCTATTAACCCGATGATCTTGAGTGGCAATGGCGATGTTAAGCTCTAGCACTGGTTCGCCATAACTAAGCCTGTCCATTTGTTTGATATCCATTGACAGCCCCGACATGGCGACATCAAAATAGCCAGCCTGTAATGACGCTGCGAGCTTATCTTTTTTGAACGGGATAAACTCTACCTCGACTTTCAAGTCCTCCGCCAACTTAGTGGCCATTGCAATATCAAAGCCCACTAACTGGCCGGCATTATTGTAGTAACTAAAAGGCACATTACTGGGAATGTAACCGACTCTTAGTAAGCCACGTTGGCGAATGGAATGGACGCTGGCGATTGCTTGAGTGGGCGTTTTACCGATTTCAGGGTATTGGCGAGTCACTTTCGTGGGCACTTTGTCAGCCACTTTCATGTTGGCGATCACCTCACTGGTGATATCAGGGCTATGTATAAATAATCCCATACCTATGCGGCAAACAACAATGGTGACCGCGGTACTGGCTAAAAGCCCAACCGACATTTTAATTAATTGCGGCGGACGAATTTTCAGTGTCCCTTGGAATAAGCACACGGTTAATAGGGTGAGGGCGAATAGGTTCATTACTGCGGCAATAGAGTTGAACTTGCCTGTGATAAAGCCTGACATGACAAACAACTGAAATAGATCCGCTGGTAGCTGCACTAAGTCCAACATAAAAGGAATGGCGACATACACACTACCAAATAAAGATAATAAGCCACTAACAGACAATGATGGCATAGCGCTGATATCAACAGGAGTGCCATTAAACCAGCCAGCAAAGTAGACAAACAAGATAACGGTTAATTTACCGATATTGGGGAAGGTAAATGCAATAGGCACCAAAATCTCAATCAGGGTGACGCCATCTTCAGTTAAGTTATTATGCTCACGCATAATTTGCTTACACTCAGCAATAATTACCGGAATAACAATAAAGATATTACCTGTGGCAAAGGCGGTAACTAAACTGGCTTTACTTATGTTAACCGTCTGCCTATAAGTGATTGGCGTTAATGACGAAACTATCCAAGGTAGCACTGCAAATGTGAGCAATAAGCACAAAGCAAAGTAACTAATAAGGTAAACCTGCATACTGGCAAATTCATCAACTCCCATAGTGCCAGCTGCCGATGCTGACATGGCAAAAATACCAATAGGCAACACTTTAACCAAGCCTTGGGTGATCCGAGAAAAGGCTTCTGTGATGGTATGCATGAAGGTTAACACCAGCTTTTTATTGTCGCCCTCCATACTAATTAACGCGAGACCCAAGGCAATACTGAATACCACCATGGCAGGAACATAGCCTTCCGCCATCGACTCAAACGGGTTTGAAGGAATATAGAGCTTAAAATAATTAATCGGCTGGGCAGGTTCGATAATACTGGTGCTGAAAAACGATGCTGATTCAATAAACGGAAAAGACAATGGCATTAACGCAGTGAGAACTAAACCGACTAACCACAGCAATAACATAATGGCGCCAGCGCGGCTAAAAATTAATATGGCCGTGCTTTTTTGCAGTTTGCCTATACCGCCAATAAGCGATACCACTATGTAAGGCAATACGGTCATTTGCATTAATAAAATAACGCCATTACCGATAGCGCTAAGCCAGCCTACGGACTCGCCAAAGAATATCCCCACAGCAAAGCCGACAAACATAGCCACTAGCATTTGGGTTGAACTGGTCATCGCAAGTAATTTTTTAAACACAGTTATGTTCCATTTATTATCTGGGCTTGAGGGTAAACTCACATTAACCGTTAGCAGGCTAATGTTTTGATAATGCTACAAAGTTGTTGCTCAAGTTTAATATTAACAGTGTTAGTTTGGATTAGGGATAATTTGTACAATAAATATCTTACTGAATTTATTTATATGCAATGTTTTTGAAACGGCTAAAAAGCCACTGTAAATACAGTGGCTTTAAAGGGGAAGGGGGGAGTTTCAATACAGATATTCAGAGGCTTAATGTGCCACAGGTATCATTAAAGCGGTTTTAATTTGCCTTTAGCGTCATTAATACACTGGTAACCTTTACCGCGCATGAAGTCAGCGAGTTCTGTTTCAATACGCTCAAAGCAAGCTTCACCTTCTTTTTCAAAACAGGTCGCGATTTGTACCGCATCAGCACCGGCGAGTAGGTATTCAAAGGCATCGATTCCGGTTTTTATCCCGCCAACGCCAATGATTTGTACGTCATCATCCAGCAGTTCACGAAAGGCGCGCACATTGGCTAAACCGACAGGTTTAATATAATCACCACACAAACCACCAAAGCCGCCTTTAGGCTTGATTATGGGTTGCTCAGTGTACGGGTCGATAACTAAAGTGTTGCCGATTGAGTTAATGCAGGTGATAAATTTTACTGGATATTTTTTGATGACATTGGCTGCTGCCACAAAATGTGACATATCAAAATAAGGCGCCAGTTTAATCCCAATTGGTTTATTGCCTAGCGCTGTTAGGGCAGCGAGTGCTTTGTCAGTTTGTTCAAAGTCATAGGCGACCTGCGCTTTACCGGGGATATTAGGGCAAGAGAAGTTAACTTCAATTAGGTCAACATCACTGTTTTGAAAGGCGCTGACCATTTCAATATTATCTTCAATGCTAAAGCCTGAAATGCTTACAACAACAGGTTTACCTAATGCTTTTAATTGAGGCACCATTGCTAAATAAGCTTTATAACCTAAATTGGGTAAGCCCATCGATTGAATCGAACCTAATGGTAAATCTTTATAGCGTGGCTCAGGATTGCCTTCGCGCGCTTCCATGGTACAAGATTTAGTGACCACAGCAGCCGAATGAGATTGGGCAATCGTGTGCAGTTCATCCCAAGTGGTGCACTTGGGGCCAGAGGCATTCATTAAGTAACTGTCTAAGCTAATACCAGCAATTTCAGTGGATAAATCGATGTTCATGAAGCGTCCTCTTGGTGGAATAAACAATAAAAAAGCATGTGTAAATTGCGAGGTAGTTTATGCAGCGGGACAATAGAGGTATTGATTAAAAACAATAAATATGACAAATGTGTGATTATTTTTTAAGAGTGTTAACTAGAGCGCATAAATGCTGCTGTTCTTTATGCGCTGTTCTTTATACCACCGAGTAAGGCAGCGATGAACTGTTGCTGTTAATCGCCACTTACGTTTATAGCTATTTTAATTTGTAAATGACCTCAACACGCTCCTCGACACTGACTTGACCGTATTGATAGCTTTCGGCCGTGTCACTTTGCATTGCCGCCATACGCATCATCACAGGTTGTACCGGCTGCTGAGTTAAGTAACGGATTTTCCAAACACCATCAAGTTCACGCTCAAACCCTTGGGCCAATGATTGGGCTTTTTGTTTGGCATCTTTAATAGCGGCTTGTCTTGCTTGTTCAATCGCTGCAGTTTCGTTTGATGATTTCAAACTGATATTTTGCACCTGATTAATGCCTTCTTCTAATGCGGAATCTAAAATGTCATTAAGCTTAGGCAACTGCTTGATGGTAACAATCACTTGTCTGTTAGCGCGGTAACCCACTAACTCTTTGGGTTGTTTCGAGGGGTAATGGTATTGCGGCTGAATGCTCAAATTAGCGCTAGATATCGCATTTTTATCGACTCCAGCATCCTTGAGTCGCTTGATGAATTTAGCGACGGCTTGATCAACAGCGACTTTAGCTTGCTTAGCATCATCTTTAGTTAGGCTGACTTGAACTGAAATTACCGCCATATCAGGGGCTATTTTTAAATGGCTCGTACCAACCGTTTCAATATGTGGAAAATTATAGTCAGCAGCAATAGCATTTTGAGACAGTGAACCAAATAGTAATCCTGTTGCTAGCAAACCATTCATTAAGGTTGTTTTTATAATGCGATGTGTTGATGTTGTCATGTCGTGCTCCAAACAATAAATGAGGTTGGTAGTAACCTTGTTATAGCTATAAACGAGAGCAAATTTGAAAAGGGTTAATTTATTGAATTTTATTTTTGACGCGATAAAACCTAATTAAGAAAAGTCAGTTTTTAATAAGCACTTTTTAGGCGTTTGGCGTTTAATGCAAAATATAGGCGTAAAAAAGCCTAGTTAAATTAATCGCTAGGCTTTTAGGTTAGGCATATTAAAAATGATTGCGGCGTTATTCTACTCGCTCACCATCAACCCAAGTTTCCAGCACCTTAGTTTTCCAAATATCTTCAGGGTTAATAGCAAAGATATCTTTATCAATCAGAATAAAATCTGCTTTACGCTTAGGGACAAGTTGGCCAATCATTTGCTCTTGATGGGCGGCAAAAGCGGCGTGGGTGGTAAATGTGGCTAATGCTTCGGTTAAATTCATGCTTTCGCGGCGATACCAGCCATCAACAGGTTGATTGTCGTGATCTTGACGAGTTACCGAGGCGTGCAGGCCATAAAAAGGATTTGGCGACTCAATGGGGAAGTCAGAGCCTGCGGCAATAATCGTATTGGCATTAAGTAGCTTACGCCAAGCGTAGGCGCCTTTTATACGGGCATTACCAATTCGGTCTAATGCCATGTTTTTATCACTTGTGGCATGGGTTGCTTGCATTGATGCGATAACATTGAGTTGCGCAAAACGTGGAATATCGGCTAATTGCAACACTTGGGCATGTTCAATTCGATGGCGTAAATGACGGCTGTTACTTGCGGCGATATTGGCTTGGTAGTGATCCAACACTATTTGATTGGCATTATCGCCAATGGCATGGGTATTGACCTGAAAGCCTGCATCCATCGCTTGTTGAATCGTATCGCCCAACTCTTTTTCAGAATAGAGTAATAAACCTTTATGGCCAGCTAAATCGCTATAGTCTTCAATCAATGCAGCGCCGCGACTGCCAAGGGCGCCGTCGGCGGATATTTTTACGCTGCTGATGTGTAATTTATCTGAGCCAGAAGCCATCGGTCCTGCCTGCATCATCTTGTCAAATTCAGGGTCTTGAGCATCTATCATGGCGTACACGCGAATTGGCAGTTTATCGGCATAATCAAGTGCCTGATAAGCCGCGATAGTGTCACTGCCAATACCTGCATCATGGACACTTGTTAATCCCTGCTTAGCCAGCGAAGTAAGAGCTGTTAGCAGTATTTCTTGTTGCTCGTCGATAGAAGGTTGTGGGATTTTAGTAGTGATCAGGCTCATGGCATTATCAATAAATACCCCTGTCGGCTGACCATCAGCATATTTGATAATTTCACCACCTTCAGGGCTGGTGGTGGCAGAGCTAATACCAGCGATTTTCATCGCAGCGCTATTTGCCCAGCCAGCATGGCCATCAATGCGAACTAACCATACAGGGGTATCGGGAAAGACTTTATCCAGTGATGCAGCCACGGGAAAGTTTTGTTGTGGCCATAACACTTGGTTCCAGCCGCGTCCTTGTATCCATTGCATTGTTGGTTGTAATTGCCTAAATGCTACAACAGTTTCAACGGCTTGTTGTTCAGTCACGCTGCCACGTAACTGGGCTCGCATCAGGCTTAATCCATAGCTTAAAACATGACCATGCGCATCGATAAGGCCTGGTAGTAAGGTTTTGCCTTGTCCATCAATTCTTACAATACTGGTGTTAGTACTGTAGGGAAGATGTTCATTTTCAAGGTAGATTTTTTCAATGACATCGCCGTTAAATTGTAATGCCTTAAACTCAACTAATTTACCATTACTGACAGTGTAGCCATTGATATTATTGATAAGTTTACTTTGGGCAAGGCTTGTTAACGGGGGAAGGCAAAGGCAAGTAAGTAATAGTAATTTATAGTTCTTAAGCATGATTAAACCGGTCCATGTTCTTATTATTTGTGTTTTTAGCGTATCTTAAATACAAAATGCCACACTGTTACCAAAATGTTAACTGCTTTGTTTTGAAAAGAGACCTTTGACTCTAGGGCTGTAGCACTTTGGTGGTTAATATTCATCTCGAAAGCGCAATGCTCCCTCTTTATTTAGTAGGCCGTTGGCTAAACCTTGAATATCGATGGTTGCGATGAACTGGTATACTTTAAATTATGTAATAGGTTAATATATAACAATATTTATATTAATTAACCTTATCGGTTTCAGTGAATTCCAACGCCAATGTCTTTTATGGCAAAGAGCTTCGAGAACTGAATAAAATGAATCGAATGTGATTTTGACAACTGTTTGGGTGTGCTATGGATTATGTTGCTTTATTTTTGGTGCTGGTTGGAAGCATCGGGCTGGTGTTATCGTTACGCCCAGCTTATGTCATCTGTGCTTATTCTCAGTTTAGTAATAAAGGCTGGTTGACGCTGTTATTGTTAATTGGATTATTTATTGTCAGTTACCTCAGTTATTTATCTTTATTATTTAGCTCTACCAGTGAGATTGATTTTATACAATTAGTGGTGGCTGGTATTTTCTTCGCTGGCGGCGGTTTTGTGTACTTGGTGACGAACCTAAGTAAGCAAACAATTATGGATATTGATGTGTTATTGCAGCAAAAGCACCATCAAGCGAACCATGATTTGTTAACCACATTAGCCAATCGTCAGCACTTTTATCGCCATATGGATCAAATGTTAGCGCTAAAAAGTGAAGGTTTTTATTGCTTAATGTTAGACATTAACAATTTTAAAATGATTAATGACACGTTTGGGCATCCAGAAGGGGACCGAATTTTAACAGTGATTGCCCAGCGGATCTTGCAAGTCGTACCTGAAAATAGCTTAACGGCCCGTATTGGCGGTGATGAATTTGCGATTATTATTCCTGATACCGCCACTCTGAATATTTCTGATGTGGCGAAAGATATTGAAACTGCACTATTAATTGACATTCCTTGTGCTGGACATTTGATTGTCATTGCCGCCAGTATTGGAATTTCTCAGTATCCAGAGGATGGGCAAGATAGCAAAACCTTAATTAAGTATGCCGATATCGCCATGTATCACGCAAAAAAGAATGAAATGCCCCATCAGTATTATCAATCTCATCTACCGACAACCACACTACCTGAATCTGTTTTAGATGTTGAAAAGAGTTAAGGGATCATTATTCTTAAAACTAGAATCGCGAGTGGTGAATATCGCTCATTCTGAAGAACCTAGGGCTCCTATTAACCAGATATGTATTTACCAAGGTTTTTAAATTATTGCGGTTTTTTGTTGTTAAGGCTTTAATTGGATTAAATCTACCCGCTCAAGCTGATTTGCTCTCACATTGTGGTTAATGAACTGCTATTCTAGTGACGAGATCATTGATAGAGAATTACTATGGAAAAATCAGCTTTTTTAGATGCCATGGGCGTAACCCGTTGGCGCAGCGCTGATAGCCAAGGCAAGCCGTATTTAATTATTCATGATGACGGTGATGATATTAGCCAGCATAGTTTGGTTAAAAGCGTGTTGTCGCTATTACATATTGATGAGTCACAATGTGAGTTTGATACTGAAATGGTCAAAGGCATGCAGGTGATTTGGGATATGCGCAAAATGCGCGTCCGTCCACGAGTGGCTTGGATTATTACCGATCCTATTGAGGCGTTATTGCAAGGCCATCAAGGTAAGAGAGACCTGTGGCAACAGCTTGGTTTGCAGCTTGATAAAACGGCTTCGATTGATACAGATAAGTCAGCTTAGAATTTAGTTACTGACATTGACGATATAAAACAGTGATTATTTAAAGCTTCGATTATTTAAAGCTTCGATTATTCAAACTTCCACTATTGAAGAAACCTTATGACTTCAGCTTCTCCTCAAACAAGTTTAACAATTTCGTTATTATCTCCTGAAAACACAGCTGCAATGTTTGAAATTGAGTCTGCTGCACATTCTCACCCTTGGAGTTTAGCAAGCTTAGAAGACTGTTTTGGCCGCTTATATCGCGTTTATGGAGTCTTTGATAAAGATGAGCTTATTGGTTTTGCCATTGTGCAGCAAATTGTCGATGAGCTGACGTTATTAGATATTTGTATTGCGCCGAATCAACAAGGAAAGGGTCTAGGAAAGCAGCTACTTAATCATGTTATCTATGATGCTAAAGTGAAACAGGCAGTGGTGGTGATGTTGGAGGTTCGACAGTCTAATCTTGCTGCAATTGGCTTGTATAATACATTAGGTTTTGTTGAAGCAGGTCGCCGCACGGGTTATTACCCAAGCGTAACTGGCCGTGAAGATGCTATCTTGATGGATTACAGGTTATTGCCAGAATAAATGACTGAATGAATCATATGCTGAGTAAATTAATATTGTTAAACCAATAAAGAGCGTTAAATGAGAGAGTCGTTAAGAGCCAAAATAATCCAAGTGTGCGATAAAAAAATTGCCGCCAAAGGCGATAATGTTGGTTTATCATTTTATGCCTTTTTTGCCAATAAGAACGATGACCCGATATTATTGATGGAAGCTGCGACTTGGTGGATTGAAACTCATCAACTTGATCATTTCGTTAAAGCCCATGTGATTAAAGCAATGGTTCAAGCTGGTAAGTAATACTATTAATAACAGACATTAAAAACGGCGCTCTAGGCGCCGTTTTAGTCTCTTAGGAAGCAAATAAAGCTTACTTCACTTCTTTACCTTGCGCTTGTAAATCCGCATGGTAGCTTGAACGTACAAGCGGGCCACAGGCTGCATGGGTAAAGCCAATCTCGTCAGCTAATGCTTTTAGCTCATCAAACTCTGCTGGTGGCACGTAACGCTCAACCGGTAAGTGGAACTTACTTGGTTGTAAGTATTGACCTAAGGTTAACATCTCGACGTTATGAGCACGTAAATCACGTAATACATCGGCGATTTCTTCGTTTGACTCCCCTAAGCCCATCATTAAACCTGACTTAGTTGGAACATCAGGGTGACGGTCTTTAAAGCGTTTTAGTAAATCCAATGACCACTGGTAATTTGCCCCAGGGCGCGCTTTACGGTAATGCATTGGCGCTGTTTCAAGGTTGTGGTTGAACACATCTGGTGGCTCAGTGGCTAAAATATCTAAAGCGGCGTCAATACGGCCACGGAAATCAGGCACTAAAATTTCAATTTTAATTTCAGGATTTAAGATGCGGATTTCACGAATACAATCAGCAAAGTGCTGTGCGCCGCCGTCACGTAAATCATCACGATCTACAGAGGTGATCACCACATATTTAAGCTTCATATCTTGAATGGTTTGCGCGAGTTTCTTAGGCTCAGCTGCATCAGGCTTTAGTGGACGGCCGTGGGCAACATCACAAAAAGGGCAACGACGAGTACAAATCGCCCCTAAGATCATAAAGGTGGCAGTACCGTGGTTAAAGCATTCAGCAAGGTTAGGGCATGAGGCTTCTTCACATACTGAGTGCAAACCGTTTTTACGCAGTGCTGATTTTATATCAGTAATTCGCTGGTTTGATGCAGGGAGTTTTACTCTTAACCAATCTGGTTTACGCAACATGGTTTCACGTTCAGATGGAACCACTTTAACAGGGATACGCGCGACTTTTTCAGCATCACGCAATTTAACACCGGGTTGTAATCTTTCAGGCCTATTCATTTTATTCTGCTAATCCTTGATGATGTACAAGTTCTTGGTAGCCTAATACTTGGCTTAATGTTTGAATCAGTTTATCGCCAGCTTCAGTCACGGTTTGTGGGCCGCCTAAGGCTTTGCATTGCACCATTTCAAGTCCGGCATAACCACAAGGATTAATGCGCAGAAATGGTGCTAAATCCATATCGACGTTGAGGGCAAGGCCATGAAAAGAGCAGCCTTTACGAATGCGTAACCCTAATGACGCGAGTTTTCGCTCGTCAACATAGACACCGGGTGCATCTGCTTTGGCGTAAGCATTGACATCGTACATGGCGAGCATATCAACGATGCTTTGCTCGATATTATTCACTAATTGTCTCACACCGAGTTTACTTCTTTTTATGTCAATGAGTGGATAGACAACCAGTTGGCCGGGGCCGTGATAAGTGACTTGTCCGCCGCGATCCACTTGGATCACTGGGATATCGCCAGGATTGAGAATGTGTTCACTTTTGCCTGCTTGGCCTTGGGTGAATACCGGTGAATGTTCAACTATCCATAGCTCGTCGTTGCTGTCACTGTCGCGATTGTCAGTGTAACTTTGCATGGCATGCCAGACCGACTCGTAATCTTGGCGGCCAAGATGCCTGATATGTAACGTCTGAGTTTGCAAGGGCAAGCTCTCCCTCAAAAAAGTTGGCTTATTATACGCACCTATCACTGAAATAACATCAAAGTGATAGGTGGATCACGTTTTATACCATTTTGAGCGGTGTTAAAGTACGCGGTTTACACCTTCAATTGCAGCAAGATCTGTATAAACTTGCTCAATATGTTCTTTACTGGTAACAGTAATACGAATTGATACTGCGTAGTAGGTGCCTTTGCTTGATGCTTTGACTGTTGGCGCATAATCGCCAGGTGCGAGTTTTTGCGCTACAGCAACGATGCGATCAGCTAAGGTATCGTCAGCATTACCGATGACTTTGAATGGGCATGAATTTGGAAAATCCATTAGTTCGCCAAAGTTTGTTTCTAACATGTGTTTGCTCTCTACGGTTGAATGCGCCTGTTTGTAGATATTACAGCAGGTACAGTTGAAGCTGTTATCACTTCTATATGGGGTAATTATACTGTAATACAAGTCTGCGAGCAGCGTTTGATGGTCATTTTTACTGCGCCATTGTAATTTATTACCTAAGGCGTTAGTTTTGCGCAGCTGCTTCGATAACAATAAAGCCACCCGAAGGTGGCTTTATTGTAGATATCAGTTTGTTTAACTGACCATTTTACTAATTATTTAGAAAATAGCTTAGCTTATTATTCACCAAACCAGCCTTCAAACATTTGCTTGAAGTAATCCATCAATTTGCTAAACCAGCTGCCTTCATTGACTTCATTTAAAGTGACTAATGGGAATTGAGCTATGTCTTTGCCATCTAATTGGAAGAAAACACGGCCAACAGTTTCGCCTTTCGCTAACGGCGCCGTTAGTGGCTTAGTTAGCTCAAAGTTTGCTTGTAAGTTTTTAGCTTGACCGCGATTAATGGTAATAGGCGTGTCGGTAACGACACCTAAATCAACCGTTTCACGATCACCATACCAGATTTTTTGGGTAACAAAGGTGTCGCCAGCTTTATATGGGGTAATGGTTTCAAAGAAACGGAAACCGTAGTTAAGCAGCTTTTTGCTTTCAGCTTTACGGGCTGACTCGCTGTTAGTACCCATCACCACGGTAATGAGACGCATACCGTCATTGGTCGCTGAAGACACTAAGTTGTAACCCGCACCTGATGTATGGCCAGTTTTGATGCCGTCAACATTAAGGCTGTTATCCCACAATAGGCCGTTACGGTTATATTGTTTAATGCCGTTAAAAGTGAAAGATTTTTCTGAATAAACACGGTATTCATCTGGCACATCACGAATTAACGCTGCGCCTAGCAATGCCATATCATAGGCGGTGGTTTTGTGATTATCAGAATCTAAACCATGTGAGTTTTCAAAGTAACTTTGGGTCATGCCCAGTTGCTTTGACCATGAGTTCATTAAGTCAACAAAGCCATCTTCGGTGCCGGCGATATGTTCTGCCATTGCCACACAGGCATCGTTACCTGATTGAATAATAATGCCGCGGTTTAAATCTTCGACCGTGACAGTTTTACCCACTTCAATAAACATTTTTGACGAATCTGGGAAGTTTTTAGACCAAGCTTTTTTACTGATGGTTACTTCATCATCTAAAGAAATATTACCGACTTTAACTTCATGACCAATAACATAACTGGTCATCATTTTAGTTAAGCTAGCAGGGTTAAGTGATTCATAGGCATTGCTTTCAGCAATCACGCGCCCTGAATTGTAATCCATTAGAACATAAGCTTTAGCGGCGACAGTCGGCGCATTAGGCATAACCATAGGTGCATTAGCTGCGTTGGCTGCTTGAGATGAAAAAGATACCGCAGAAAGCAACAGCAAAGATTTTAGGGGAGTGTTAACAATATTCATCATTAAATTGGCACATCTCTGGTCAATGTAGAAGGTGACGTCGTTTAGGGTTTATTTTTAACTTACCGTGTTTGATGTGCTAGTGAAAGCACCAACAAACGCATTTATCAAAAATAGCATAAAAACCAAGCAAGATTATTACTTTAAAACATCTTTAGTAGGTTTAAATGAATAAACGACATAATTAAAAACATTATATCATTAGTCGCTGACAATTTGACATTAAGCTTCATTAACATAAATAAACTGTCAGGCAGGCTAATTTATTATTTTTCAAAAACTGGTTATTTTTTAGGGTACATCATATAGCTATTAGGGTGGCCATCTTGTTTTAGCTGCACTAATACTTTATTCGCTAAATAACGCTGTCCAATTGGCCCGAGTTGTAGGCGATAAAAGCCATTAGCCGCTTCAACTTTTGCCGGCACTTGGTACTTTTGTTCAAGCTCTTTTGCCAGCACATTAATCCGCAGCAGATCTTTAGAGGCCACCACTTGAATAAAATGCACGCTGGAGTCTTTTAGTTCATCTAGTGCCATTGATTCTGGTGACTCAATATGAATGGCTTCAATGCTGACTTTAGCGGTGCCTTGCTGCAACATACCAATTTTGTAGGCCGCTGCGTAGGATAAATCAATGATGCGCCCTTCATGGAATGGGCCACGATCATTGACTCTGACAATCACTTGTTTGTTATTAGCCTCATTAGTGACTCGCACATAACTTGGTAATGGCAAGGTTTTATGGGCTGCTGACATGGAGTACATATCATAGGTTTCGCCGTTTGATGTTAGGTGGCCATGAAACTTTGACCCATACCAAGATGCGCCGCCCGTTTGTTTAAAACCTTTCGCGCTCGACATCACCTGATATGACTTGCCGCGCACAGTATAGTTTTGCTGGTTTCCTTGGCGACTATAGGGCTCATACTTTGGGTGGGCATCTTCAACCTTACTGACATCGGGGGCACTTTTAGGGGCGCGATCATCTTTGAGCTGATAGCGGTCATCTTGGCTAGTTGGCGTCGGTGAACTTGAACACGCAGCCAATGCACCGCACAACCCAACCACGGCGAGACTAATGAGTGACTTTTTTAGCATGTCATATTTAATGTGACAGTTTATTTGACCGTTCATGTGAGTGCGCATCTTATTTGTTGTCATGTGCAGGGGCTGCACCTGAGTGGTACGCAGCTGCTAATTGCTGGCTAAATTGATATACCGCCATGGCATATAGTGGGCTGCGATTGTAGCGGGTAATCACATAAAAGTTATTAAGCCCTAACCAGTAGTCTGTTGCTTTGGGTTGCTCAAGTTTGATCAGTAATGCAGATTGCGAAGCATCAATATCTTTGGCAACCGCTAGGGATAAACTTGGGGTCAAGATATCAGCCACAGTTTGTGTCGGCTTGCCTTTAAGCCATACCTTGGCTTTAGGCGCGGTTTCAACGGTGTGATTTAATTTAAGGGCAACAGGTGCGCCTTTTTTCCAGCCGTGTTGGTGGAAATAATTAGCAACACTACCAATAGCATCCGGCTTACTATTCAATAGATCTCGGCGGCCATCACCGCTGAAATCAACCGCGTAGTGACGATAGCTTGAAGGAATAAACTGGCCATAACCCATAGCGCCAGCGTAAGAGCCTTTAAGATTGTCATTATCTAATTGCTCTTCTTTAATTAATGACATCAGGTTGCCAAATTCTTTCCTGAAAAAGGTGGCTCTAGGAGGATAGTAAAAGCCTAATGTATACAGCGCATCTTGTACTTTATAGTTACCCATGTAGCCGCCGTAGTAGGTTTCGATACCGATAATGGCAACAATGATTTGCGGGTCAACTTGGAATTTTTCTGAGGCCTGCTTGATGGTTTCAGCATTTTGTTGCCAAAAGGCTAAGCCTTTTTCTAAACGGGAGTCAGTTAAAAAGATGGGATAGTATTGGTGCCAAGGTTTGGCTTCCCAAGGTTTGGAAATAGCATCAAGTACGGCTTGATTATGATTAGCAGATGATAAGAATTGCTGAACTTCTTGTTCGGTAAAGCCCTTGCTCACTTGTTCAGTGATAAAAGCCTGTTTTAGTGCGCTGACTTCTTGCTCTGTTGGCGGCGTTGGCGCCGCAAAAAGTGTTGTTGAACTGAGAAGTAATGCCAGCGCTGTTGCGATTTTAGTTGTTATTTGCATTTAAGGTCCTGTGTAATTGGACTACCGCTAAGTGAAGTCAATTCAGCTGTGCGGCAGTTTTCCTTATTAAGTTATTTCATTAGATTTGGCTGGGATTACCTATCCACAAAGCGTCTATGGGTTTGAATACTCATCAGAATGCCAAAACCTATCATCAATGTCATCATCGAGGTGCCGCCATAACTGATTAAAGGTAAGGGCACTCCCACAACAGGTAAGATGCCAGATACCATACCAATATTGACGAAAATATAAACAAAGAAGGTTAAGGTAATACTGCCTGCCAGTAAGCGAGCAAAGGAGGTTTGCGCTCGCGATGCGATAACCAAGCCGCGGCCGATGATATACATATACAGGGCAAGTAACAGTAAACTGCCGATCAGGCCAAACTCTTCACCGATAACAGCAAAGATAAAGTCGGTATGGCGCTCTGGTAAAAACTCAAGTTGTGATTGTGAGCCTTGCAGCCAGCCTTTACCCCATAGACCACCTGAGCCAATGGCGATTTTCGATTGAATAATATGATAACCCGCGCCGAGAGGGTCGCGCTCAGGATCAAACAAGGTCATCACCCTAGTGCGCTGATAGTCGTGCATTAAGAAGTACCACAGTACCGGTAAAAAGGCTAAAACCGCGGTCACACAACTGCCGACAATTACCCAGCTCATGCCTGATAAAAACAGCACAAAAATCCCCGAAGCGGCGACCAAAATTGAGGTGCCTAAATCAGGTTGCTTAGCAATCAGTAACGTAGGAATTAGCAGAATAACCAAACCACCGGCTAAATAACGTTTTTTCGGTGGTAGCGGAAATTTACTGATGTACCACGCCATAGTAATAGGGAAGGCGAGTTTGATAAGTTCTGATGGCTGAAACTCCATAAAGCCTAAGTTTAGCCAGCGCTGTGCGCCCTTATTAATGGTGCCAAAAAAGTGTACCCCTAGCAGTAGGATGATACCTGCCACGTAAATGGGTAAAGCCCAGCGCCTGAGAATTTCAGGGTTTATTTGGGCAAAGATAAACATGACAAATAATGACAAGCCAAAGCGGGTTAATTGCCTTTCCATCATGGCAAAGTCTTCACCGCTGGCAGAATAAATCACAAACAAGCCAAAAATCATTAGCGCGAGTAGGCCCAACAATAACGGTAAGTCTATGTGTAGTTTTTGCCAAATAGTCTGTTTGTGTGGGTGGTGTGAGGTATTCATTGTTCCACCATCCATTGATCTCGTAACATGTATTCATCCAATAGCGCCCGGGCGACAGGTCCAGCATTGACTCCGCCCCAGCCAGCATTTTCAATAACCACCGCGAGAACAATCTTAGGGTTTTCATAAGGCGCGTAGGCAATAATTAAGGCGTTATCTCGTAAAAACTCTGACACGGTATCAGCATCGTATTTTTCATCTTGGGCAACACTAAATACCTGCGCAGTACCGGTTTTCATTGCTGCGGTATATTTGGCATCAGTAAAGCGAGACTTATCAGCCGTTTTTCGCATCGCTTCGTTAATGATTTCCCAGTTATTATCATCGTTTAATTTTATTGGTTCACGCTCATCAATCGGGGTATCGATTTTAGCGGTGTCATCTTTAAATGATTTTAATAAATGCGGCGTATAACGGGTGCCGTGATTGGCTAAAATGGTGGCGGCATTAGCAAGCTGTAATGGTGTAGAGGTCCAGTAGCCTTGACCAATACCCACCGAAATCGTATCACCAATATACCAAGGCTGATTGTAACGCATGCGCTTCCAATCTTTTGATGGCATGATGCCGTTGGCTTCTTCGTAGATATCAATGCCACTTGATTCGCCAAAACCAAATTGGTTCATGAAATCAGCAATCTTATCGACACCGACTTTATAGGCTAAGTCATAAAAGAAGGTATCACAGGAGTCCATGATGGCACTGTATACATCAACCCAGCCGTGGCCCCAGCGTTTCCAGTCGCGGTATTTACGTTCGACATTGGGGATTTGCCAAAAGCCTGGATCCCAGATGCGGGTTTTTTCGCTAATGGCTTTTTGTTCTAAGCCCAGTAGTGCAATATGCGGTTTTACTGTTGATGCTGGTGAGTATTGGCCTTGGGTTGCACGGTTGATAAGAGGGCGAGATTTATCGTTTAGTAGTGCGTTATACGCCTTGCTGCTAATACCGTGAACAAATAAATTAGGGTCATAACTTGGGCTTGATACCATCGCAAGTACGCCGCCATCTTGTGGATCGATTGCAACCACTGAGCCGCGGCGACCATCTAATAGTTCCATAGCTTTTTGCTGTAGTTTTAAATCTAAGGTGAGGTAAATATCTTGCCCAGGCGTTGGCGGGGTCACCTTCAAGGTGCGGATCACGCGGCCACGGTTATTCACTTCTTCTTCAAGGTGACCAGGGGTGCCTAATAATAGGCTCTCATAGAACTTTTCAATCCCCTGTTTGCCAATATCATTAGTGGCGGCGTAATTTTTCCAGGTACCCGATTTTTCAAGAGATGCGCGATCACGGGTGTTAATTTTACCCACATAACCCAATACGTGAGTCATCAAATCTTCATAGGGGTAATGGCGTTTAAGGCCTGCTTCGACTCTAAAACCGGGGAATTGATGTTGGTTAACACTGAATGCGGCAACTTGCTCTTCAGTTAATCGGCTTTTGATGGTTAATGGTTTAAAGCGGCGATGATAACGTAATCTTTCAGTGATACTTTCACGCTCTTCTTCAGTAAGGGCAATAACCTCATTGAGTTTATCTAGGGTCGCAGTAATATCTTTAGACTTTTCTGGGATGACTTCTAGGGTATAAAACGGCTGGTTTTCAGCAAGCAGTTGGCCGTTACGGTCGTAGATTAAGCCGCGACTCGGGGCTACGGGCACAACGCGGATACGGTTGTCATTAGAGCGGGTTTCATAATCAGTGTATGAGACAACTTGCAGTTGATAAAGGTTAGACAGTAAAACACTGATGAGAATAAACACGCACAGGAAAGTGAACAAAGCACGACGTTTGAATAGCGACGACTCGGCAGCGTGGTCGTGCATGGCAATGCGCTTTTTTGGCGACACTTAAGCTTTCTCCGATGAGATTCAGGCTAATAAATTCAGATTTGTTATATTAGCTGAATTAGCTTTGCTTTTACCAGAGCCTTGACCAATAAGGTTTACTCTCTATGGTAGGGGTGGTTGTTATTTATACTCCATGCTCGATAAAGGCTTTCGGCAACCAGTACTCGAACTAATGGATGGGGCAAAGTGAGGGCGGATAAACACCAGCTTTGGCTTGCAGCAGCTTTGCATGCTGGCGCAAGACCTTCAGGACCGCCAATCAATAAACTGACATCACGGCCATCAAGCTGCCATTTGCTGAGTTGCTCGGCAAGTTGTGGGGTTTCCCAGTTCTTACCAGGCAAGTCTAGGCTTACAATGTGATTGCCTTTGGGTACTGCTGCTAGCATTAGTTCGCCTTCTTTTTGAAGAATGCGTGCTATATCAGCATTTTTACCGCGCTTTCCTGCGGGGATCTCAATCAACTCTAACGCCATATCACGAGGAAAACGACGTTGGTATTCTTCAAATCCGCGGGTTACCCAATCTGGCATCTTGGTGCCAACAGCAATCAGTTGTAACTTCATTATGCGTTGTTTTCAGACCATAGTTTTTCTAGATCATAAAACTCACGTGTTTGGTCTTGCATTACATGTAAGATTACGCCACCTAGATCAACCAGTACCCATTCACTGCTCTCACGACCTTCAACACCTAATGGTTGTAAGCCTGCAGTTTTAGATTCAACGATCATATTTTCCGCAATTGCGCGAACGTGTGTTTTTGATGTGCCAGAGCAAATAACCATAAAATCAGTGATTTGTGATTGTTCTGCAACGTCTAATACCACAACGTCTTTGGCTTTCAGGTCATCGATTTTATCGATAACAAAATCTTTTAATTCCGTGCTCTGCACGTCACTTACCTCGATATATAAAAATAACGGGGCATTATACGCAAAATACCTATGCGAGCGCAATTGAAGCTGAAATTGATTTTAACAGCAGCGATTTTTGAGGCGGGAATTACGAGGGGTTAACGGTAAAGTTGATGTTGTAAAATATAGGCTTGGATGCACGCTGGGAGTTTTTTATTTAATGAGCCTTTTGCTAATTTCAAAGAGCCATCAGCGGAAAAATGAGTGCTTTGTGCGAGTAGTTTAGTGCTTTGGGTGGGTAAGTGAGTTTCGTTAGCCATTATCTGAGTCAGCTGCGCCCTTATTTCAGTAGAGGAGATATCTTGCAAGGTCACTTCAACTGGGAATATATTGCCAACTTTAGCCTCAATCGACTCAGCTTGCTGACAATCTACTTGCTTTTGTTTAAGCAGTTGCATCATCGGATGGTCATGGCTCGCTGACCAACCAGGGCGGCGACAAACCACCAAATGGCACAGGGCAAATAATTGCTGCCATTGATACCATGACGCTAGCTGAATAAAAGAGTCTGTGCCCATTATGAAATAAAATTGATGCTGGGGATAACGCTGGGTTAATAACTCAAGAGTGGTCACAGTGTAAGATGGACTATCACGATTAATTTCGATATCACACACTTCAAGCTCATCATATTGCTGACAAACTAACTCAGCCATAGCTAAGCGTTGCTCACTGCTAACTTTAGTGGTTTGTTTGTGAGGCGGGATATGATTAGGCATTAGCCAAATTTTGTCTAAATTGAGTTGTTGTTTTACTTCAATGGCAGGTTTGATATGACCATAATGAATGGGATCAAAGGTGCCGCCTAAAATCCCAATCTTCATGTTTGCAGTTCTATATGGGCTAATCGTCTGTGGGCATTAGGATCAAATAACAGACTTAAATGGCTGATAGCGGTCCAATCTTCTACCCCATGCTGCTTGAGGTTGCGCTCAATTTTTGAGGCAAAGGCTAGCATGTGTTCGATTTGACTGAGGCTCAGTCGGGTTAATGCCGCTTGATAAAAGGGTTTACGCTTATCCCAAATACGATGTTTAGACCATAAACTATTCAGTTGCTCGCCTTGCTCTACTGCAGATTTTAAACTGAGTAATACATTTAACTCTTTAAACAATGCCCACATTAGAATTGGCATCGCAGTGCCTTCAGCATTAAGCTGTACCAACATATGCTGGGCATGTTTTTGGTGGTTTCCTAGTAGCGCATCGGTTAACTGAAACACAGTAAAGCGCGACTGATCTTCAAAATAATCGTTTAAATGATCGCTGTGGATTGGCTTATCAGGGCTGAGTAATTGCAATAATTGCAAGGCTTGCTCAGCAGCCAACAAATTACCTTCAAACAAGTTAAACAGCATGGCTTTGGCGTCCATCTGCACCTGTAACTTGTAAAAATGAATGCGATTATCTAACCAGCGCTGGAACTGTTTCCCTTCAGGGGTAGCGCAAGGTAAATAAATACCGTCGTTATCAAGGGATTTAAACCATTTGCTTTTGGTTTCAGCAGATATCTTTGGCCCATGGATAATCAGAATAATATCCGGATTAGGATTTTGCATCATGGCTGTTAACGCTGCCGAACCTTCGGTGCCAGGTTTTGCTTGGGGAAGCGTCAACTCGATGATGCGGCGACTGGCAAATAAACTCATTGATTGCCACTCTTGTTGCAAATCATTCCAGCTAAAGCTGTTGTCTTGAGTTAAATGTACCCGCTCTTCAAAACCTTGTTTTTTAGCCGCGCTGAGAATTTGCGCTTTGCAGTTTTCAAGTAACCATGGGTCGTCACCAAAGAGTAAATAACAACCATGGAGTGTTTTGAGATGCTGATTTAATTGATCTGGGTAAACCCGCATCAATTCACCTCGATTGAGGCCAGAGTTTGGATAATATTATCAGCCGCTTGAATACGCATTTCTTTGACTAACATTTCCATTTCTCGGCTTTTTGCGAGTGCTGTACGCGGATCGTCTTGATAATCACGGCGAATTTCAGATACGAATCGCTGTGGCTCGCTGCCTGGGAACATAACAGTGTAATTAACCACATAAATAAGCTCATACTCAGCTACGTTACCCGTAGGATATAAAGACAGGGTAGCACGCTCTAGTGAGTCATTGATGAGGCTTAAAGTGGGTGTTTCATCTGATGCGGGTACGGTTGCCACACGGTGAATACGTAAGCGTTCATTAACTAGACGGGTCAGTTCACTGTATTGGTCATTGGAACGCAGGTGCAATTCTTCAAGTTCGGCAGGAATTGAATAGCTACGTTGTAATTTAAAGCCGCAACCAGCACTGGTCATAATGACGAGCGCCAACAAGGCCAAGTTAATGCGTTTAATTAGCATCACTGTTTTTGGCATCCTTTAACTGTACATGCATAAGATGGGTATTAGGTTACATCTTTAACTTTATGAAGGCGACGAATGACGAGGCTAATTGCTTGTCATTTGTCACCTTCAAGCTATCGTTACTTATAAATGATTAATTAGCAACGATGTTTAGCAGTTTGCCTGGTACATAAATCACTTTGCGTACGGTGACGCCATCAGTGAATTTTTGTACGTTTTCATCAGCTAAACCTAGGGCTTCTACTTCTTCTTTAGCAGCATCTGCAGCTACTGTGATTTTAGCACGCAGCTTACCGTTAACTTGCACGATAATCAGTTTGCTGTCTTCAACTAGTGCTGACTCATCAACTGTTGGCCATAGGCTATCTTCGATATCAGTTTGGTTACCTAAGGCTGTCCACATGCTGAAACAAGTATGTGGGATGATTGGGTAAAGCAAACGTGTTACTGCTGATAATGCTTCTTGCATCAGGGCTCTGTCTTGCTCATTAGCAGACGGGGCTTTTTGCAACTTGTTCATCAGTTCCATGATAGCGGCAATGGCGGTATTGAACATTTGACGGCGTTCAACATCATCACTGACTTTAGCAATGGTTTTATGTAATTCACGACGAAGTGCTTTTTGATTGTTATCAAGTGCTTTAGGGTCAAGTTCAACCACATCACCTTGAGCGATATGATCATGAGCTGTTTTCCAGAAACGCTTAATGAATCGATGTGCGCCTTCAACGCTTGATTCTTGCCACTCAAGGGTTAACTCAGGTGGGGCTGCAAACATCATGAATAAACGCACGGTGTCAGCACCGTATTTATCAACCATTTCTTGTGGGTCGATACCGTTATTCTTAGACTTAGACATCTTGCTCATGCCGGTATAAACCAGTTCATGACCTTCACTGTCTACCGCTTTTACTACACGGCCTTTATCGTCAGTTTCTTGTACTGTAACGTCAGATGGTGAAACCCAAACGCGGGCGCCTTTCTCGTTGTTATAGTAATAAGCATCAGCCAATACCATACCTTGAGTCAGCAAGCGTTTGGCTGGCTCATCAGAGTCAACTAAACCAATATCACGTAGCAACTTGTGGAAGAAGCGGAAGTATAGCAAATGCATACAAGCATGCTCGATACCGCCAATATATTGATCCACTGGTAACCAGTAGTTTGCTTTAGCAGGATCAAGCATTTGATCTGCATGGGGGCTACAGTAACGGGCGTAATACCAAGATGATTCCATAAAGGTATCAAAGGTATCAGTTTCACGCAGTGCTGGCTGGCCATTTACCGTGGTTTTAGCCCACTCTTTGTCAGCTTTTATCGGGCTTTGAATACCATCCATTACCACATCTTCAGGTAATACAACCGGCAGTTGCTCAGCTGGTGTTGGCATTACAGTGCCATCTTCAAGCGTAACCATAGGGATAGGAGCGCCCCAGTAGCGTTGACGCGATACCCCCCAGTCACGCAGACGGAAGTTCACTTGACGCTTACCTTTACCTTCAGCAGTCAGTTTGGCATCAATAGCATCGAATGCAGCTTGGAACTCTAAACCGTCAAACTCACCTGAATTAAATAGCACGCCTTTATCAGTAAAGGCAGCTTCACTGATATCCACATCGCTATCAGCAGGCTTGATCACAGCTTCAATGGTTAAACCGTATTTTTTAGCAAACTCATAATCACGTTGGTCATGGGCTGGAACTGACATTACTGCGCCAGTACCGTAGTTCATTAATACAAAGTTACCGACCCAAATAGGCACTTCTTTGCCGGTTAATGGGTGGATTGCATTAAGACCGGTCGCAACGCCTTTCTTTTCCATTGCAGCCATAGCCGCTTCGGTAGTATCAACGTTTTTACATTCTTCAATGAATGCAGCAAGCTCAGGGTTATTCTTTGCTGCAGCTTCAGCAAGAGGGTGACCACTGGCAATTGCAACATAGGTTACGCCCATCACGGTATCAGGACGAGTGGTATAGATATCAAAGCTATCGTCACTGCCAGCAACACCGAAAGTCATTTCAATCCCTTCACTGCGGCCAATCCAGTTACGTTGCATCGCCTTAACTTGCTCAGGCCATTCATCTAACTTATCGATATCGTTTAATAGCTCTTCAGCGTAATCGGTGATTTTAATGAACCACTGAGGGATTTCTTTTTGAACCACCTCAGTGTCACAACGCCAACAGCAACCGTCTTGTACTTGCTCGTTAGCCAGTACTGTTTCATCGTTTGGACACCAGTTAACTGAGGCGGTCTTTTTGTAGACTAAGCCTTTTTCAAATAACTGGGTGAAGAACCATTGTTCCCACTGGTAATACTCAGGGGTGCAAGTCGCGATTTCACGACTCCAATCATAACCAAAGCCTAATAGCTTAAGTTGGTTCTTCATGTAGTCGATATTTTCATAAGTCCATGGCGCAGGCGCAGTCTTATTATTGATTGCGGCATTCTCTGCAGGTAGACCAAATGAGTCCCAACCGATAGGTTGTAACACATTTTTACCTTGCAAACGTTGGTAACGAGCAACAACATCACCTATGGTGTAGTTACGCACGTGTCCCATGTGAAGTCGGCCTGATGGATAAGGGAACATAGAGAGACAGTAAAATTTCTCTTTGTTTGCATCTTCAGTTACTTCGAAGGTTTTTTTGTCTTCCCAGTGCTTTTGCACCAAGGCTTCAATTTCTGAGGGATTATATTGCTCTTGCATCACTCTATTCCGGCCAATGCCGCCCATTGTTTGATCTAGCGCTAAAAAGCGCGAGTAAGATCTGCATAGAATAAACTAGAAGTGATGCATTAAAAAGGTTCAGATGAAGGAGTATTTACTATGAGTGGACGAAGTTCAGCGTTATTAGCACTATATAAGACGCTTTTTGAGCAAGTTAAGAAACAATATGATGAAGATAACTCATTGACGGCAAAGAGCATTTTTGCTTCTGTGACCCAGTGTAAAGATTATTTGCAATTAAAGTCAGCCGCCGATGCCGAGGAGCTTGCTTTAGCAGAAGATTTTTTAAAGCGTGACATCGCCAGCTACATAAAAGAGGAAAATGCCGATAACCTCAGTTTTAGCCCAACTGTCATTGGTATTGAAAACACCTTATGGCACTGGCTGGGTGAAATTACTGATCGCAGCCAAGTAGAGTGGCATGAAATTGCCCAAGACTTTAAGCATCAGGGTTTTTATATGTCAGGGGAGGTGATTAACCAAGGTAAAGTGATTTGTACTGAGTGTAATCATGAAATGAAAATTGAATTCCCCAGTATTATTCCAGATTGCCCACAATGCGATAATGAAATGTTCACTCGAGAAGCGCTAACGCCTTAAAGCGCTGCCTATTTCAAACAATAGCACGATTTTAGAGATTGTTTGAGACAGCAACTATGCTAGCTGACTTAAGTGGCATAGTGTTTTACGTTTTATGTTTATGTAATAGTGCTTTACGTCTTATGTTTATGTAATAGTGTTTTACGTCTTATGTTTATGCAATAGTGTTTTATGGTCAATTTTTTATCGATTAACTGAGTTTAAAGCGCATATTTAGCAACCCGAGGTGCTAACTTGGTATGTTGGCGGGTTAGCTTCACTACTGGCCTGGGTGTACAAAAAATAGCAGTTGTCATCACGCACTTCACCATCGTCATTGAGATCATATCCAATATAGGTTTCAGGTGCACCTCGATATTGGATTTCCCAATCGTCCATCGACACAATCCATTTTTCGATATCAGTATTATCAAGATAACCGTTTATTAAACGGGTATTGAAACTGCCATCGCCTTCTAAATCGATATCGGTTAAATCATCACGACCTGGAACACTTCGGGTAGAAATACTGGGCATTTGCGTGCGTGCATAAACGAGGGTATTAGCTGCTTTAACGCTGCTCTGTAATTGTGATAATGCGTTAATTCGGGCTTCAGTGGCAAAGTTGATAAACTTTGGCGCAGCAATAATGGCAATGACGGCCAAAATGATAATGACCACCACTAACTCAATTAATGTAAATCCATTTGGATTGAATATATTTGGCTTAACTGGCAATGCTTGCTGCAATCATGGCCTCCTTGCTATTTTTTTCTGCCTTTGTTTAATAATAGTTGATATATAAAACTAAATAAAATTATCAAGCTACATAATATGAGTAACGGTGTTTGGCCTATTCGCTTAAACCAAGTTTCACCGTCATATAAGGCAACGTCAGCCACTAATACTCCAGATTTGAACTGTGGCAGTTGGTGAGTAATACGGCCTTTAATATCGACCACAGCGGTAACACCGTTGTTGGTGGCTCTGACTAAGGGGCGCCCCAACTCAATTGCGCGCATTTGGGCTATTTCCATGTGTTGCAGTGGCCCGATAGAGTCACCAAACCAGGCATCATTAGACACTGTGAGTAAAAAATCAGTGTCTTTATTCACATTGGCGCGTAATTGCTCAGGAAAGACGATTTCGTAGCATAAAGCCGGTGCCACTTGATAGCCTAAAGCATTAAGGTTTTTTTGCTCATAGGTGCCACGTGCAAAAGATGACATGGGTAAATTAAAAAACGGGGCTATTGGGCGTAAAAGGCTTTCAAAAGGGACAAACTCACCTATTGGTAATAGATGATGTTTCTTGTAATCATTAATGCCACTTCCAACGTAATCGCCCTCAGTCTGCTGAGGATGATAGGCATTGCCCAATACAATTAATGAGTTATAAAAGTCATTTTGTTGCATGCTAATAATACCGGTAATGATGGCGCTATTATTTAAATTAGCCACCTTGTCGGTATTATGTAAAAAGTCTGCCACCATAGCTTCAGGCGCTGGAATCGCGGCTTCAGGCCAAATGATGATATCAGCATCAAAATTAGGCCGACTTAAATCCATATACTTGAGTAAAGTTGGCCATAGTGCGTCAGGCTCCCACTTCATACTTTGCTCAATATTGCCTTGTACTAAAGCCACTTTAACCGTTTCATTTCGTGGGCTTATGTCGGAGATGTGCGGCGCAAGGTAAGTGCTGATAAATATCAAAGAGAATATGATGATAACACTGGCAAAACGTTGATATAACACCAGTGCGATACTGCCACAAACCAGTGCGATAACATAACTTAAGCCTAATGCGCCAATTATACTGCCAAGCTCTGACAATGGCCCTTGGGTTTGACTGTAGCCTGCCCATAACCAAGGGAAACCTGTGAGAACCCAACCGCGCATCCACTCGGTAAATACCCACAGTGCGGGGAATAACCCTAAGTAACGAAAATAAACTTGCCAGCCTTGAGTTTGCTGATATTGGGACAGTTTCGCAGTGAGATAACCTGCTAGCGCTGGAAATAAGGCCAGATAAAGCGCCAATATTGCCATTAATGCCATTGATACTATTAGCGGTAAACCACCAAAGGTATCAATGCTGACATGTACCCAACTAATGCCAAATGCAAAACAGCCAAAGCCGAAGCTTAACCAATGAAAGAAGTTTTCTTTCGGGGTTAGGCTGCGACTTTGCCATAAAACAAACAGCATTGCTGCGGGGTAAAAAGCCCAAATAGCGTAGGGGGCAAAAGCAAGTGTGGTTGAAGCACCTGCAACAAATGCAGTCACCATTTTAATCACTGATGACTTGGAAAGTTTATTTTTTAGCACAGAGTTAGTCGTCGAGTTCTTCTAGCAGTTTTTGATCGGGTAACTTCACACTAAGTTGAATTAAACGTCTGGTGTCAGCATTGGTGACTTTAAACTCGATATTATCGATAACGACAGTTTCATTTCGCTCTGGTAAGTGACCAAATGCGTGTGAAACTAAGCCGCCTACGGTATCAAATTCTTCGTCGCTAAATTGGGTGCCACAAGCGTCATTAAATTCATCAATCGGTGTACGTGCTTTAATCATAAACACGGTGTTACTGATCTTTTTGATTTCGGTATCTTCTACTGAACTATGATCGAACTCGTCTTCGATTTCACCGACGATTTCTTCTAAGATATCTTCAATCGTCACTAGACCGGATACACCGCCATATTCATCGACCACGATGGCCATATGATATCGCTGGGAGCGGAATTCTTTTAGCAGTACATCAACGCGTTTGCTTTCAGGCACAACAACCGCAGGCCTGATGACTTGATGCAATGAGAAAGGTTGAGCTGATTGTTTGAAACCATATTTAAGTAAATCTTTTGCAAGCAAAATACCTTCAATATGATCTTTATCCTCGTTGACCACAGGAAAACGGGAGTGTGCAGACTCAATGACTGTTTCTAGTAGCTCTTCAACAGTGCTATCGATTTGCAATGTGACTATTTGGCTTCGAGGGATCATGATGTCGCGTACCCGCAACCCTGATACTTCTAATACGCCATTCATCATTTCGCGGGTGTCTTCAGTAATTAAAGAGCGCTCTTCTGCGCCAGCAATTACATCAACTAAGTCTTCGCGATTTTGAGGTTCGCCCTGAAACATCTGACTAATTTTGCCAATCCAGTTCTTCTTACGGGCGTTGGTACTCGGTGGGATGTCGTCACTCATAATATTTTACTAAATCAAAATCAGCATGTTATATGCAGTCGTCTGATTTATTTACGCTTCCTTATATGGATTTGAAAAACCTAAGCCTTCAATGAGTTGAGTCTCTAATGACTCCATTTCTTCAGCTTCATTATCGATAATATGGTCATAGCCTAGTAAATGCAAGCAGCCGTGAATAACCATATGGGCCCAATGTGCGACAAGGGGCTTATTTTGTTGATTTGCTTCAAGTTCTACCACCTCAGCACTAATGATGAGATCGCCTAATAGCGGTAACTCAATCCCTGGAGGCGCTTCAAAGGGGAAAGACAATACATTAGTCGGCTTGTCTTTACCACGGTAAGTATTATTAAGTTGCTGGCTTTCAGTATTTTCAACAATTCTGATGGTCAGTTCAGCTTGCGCCATAGTGTTACCAAGGGCTGTCGCTACCCATAGCTCAAATTCACTTCGGCTGGGGAGCTTACTGCTGTCAGTAACGGCAATTTGCAGATCTAAATCAAGTTTAAGACTCATTATTTATTGCTCCGTCTTTACTGATCTCGTTGGCGTTAACGTCCACATTGGCCATTTGTTCATTAAAGGCCGTTTGACGTTGTTTATACTGGCGCTCTTTTTCAGCTTTTTGTGCTAGCTCTTTTGAATCAAAGGCTTCATAAGCTTCGACAATTCTTGCCACAATCGGATGACGCACCACATCTTGAGACATAAAGAAGTTGAAGCTGATTTCATCGACCTCACTCAATACTTCAATGGCTTGGCGAAGCCCTGATTTTTGACTGCGAGGCAAATCTATCTGGGTAATATCACCGGTGATCACCGCTTTCGAGTTAAAGCCGATACGGGTTAAGAACATTTTCATTTGCTCAACAGTAGTATTTTGGCTTTCATCCAATATAACAAACGCATCATTTAGGGTTCGACCACGCATATAGGCTAAAGGCGCGACTTCAATAATATTACGTTCAAGTAGCTTTTCAACTTTCTCAAAGCCCATCATTTCAAATAAGGCATCATAAAGCGGGCGTAAATAGGGATCGACTTTCTGACTTAAATCCCCTGGTAAAAAACCTAATTTTTCGCCAGCCTCAACAGCTGGGCGGGTAAGGAGTATTCGTCTTACTTCTTGTCTTTCAAGGGCATCAACAGCTGCGGCAACTGCTAAAAAGGTTTTACCGGTACCGGCAGGTCCCACACCAAAGGTAATGTCGTGTTTGGCCATATTCGCCACATACACAGACTGGTTTGGGTTGCGAGGTTTGATGATGCCGCGTTTAGTTTTGATATGCAGGGTGTCATCTTCAGCCGATGATTCAGCTTCGAGGTTAATGACCTCCTGAATGGCTAAATGCACTCGCTCTGGCTCTAAATCTGGGGTGCTACCTTTAACAGTTTGGGTTTCAATGTATAGCTGTTTCAGTAAATTATTAGCATTAAAGGCATGTCTTGGCAGGCCAACGATTTTGAAATGATTATTCTTATGGATAATCTCAACACCTAAACGACGTTCAAGCTGTTTAATGTTGTCATCATATGGACCACATAATGAGGCAATTCTTCGAGTTTCAGCAGGCTCGAGGTATAAATTCATGGTAGTAACTTTAGTGGACAAAAATAATGCTCCAAAAGAAAAAGAATGCGAATAGGTATAAAAGTTAAAATACCACGGTATTAACTGAAAAGCACAATAAAGGCGGCTCGAGGCCGCCTTTATTAAATAATGATAAACCCGTTTTATGGCTAAATTAGCTGCCTGGGGTAAATTGGCTTACACCAATATCATCATCAGTTTTGTGTTTGGCTACGATATCTGACGGACGTAAACTTCGACGTAAATCCATCTCGTCTTCGCCACGAATAAATACGCCGCGCAGCGAGTTTGTATATACATCAACAATTTCAACATCCACAAAACCGCCAATACACTTAGGATCAGCTTCAAAGTTCACTACGCGGTTATTTTCAGTACGGCCGCGAAGCTCCATAGGGTTCTTAACTGAAGGGCCTTCAACTAAAATACGTTGAACAGTGCCTAACATTTGGCGGCTGTAGCGCATGGCTTGTTGGGTAATACGGTCTTGTAAAATCGCTAAGCGCTTTTTCTTTTCTTCCATGGTGACATCATCTGGCAAATCAGCCGCTGGTGTTCCTGGACGGGCGCTGTAGATAAAGCTAAAGCTGTGGTCAAAACTGACATCTTCAATCAACTTCATGGTGTCTTCAAATTCAGCATTTGACTCACCAGGGAAGCCGACAATGAAATCGGAACTGATTTGGATATCAGGGCGCGCTTTACGTAAACGACGAATAATTGATTTATATTCAATTGCCATATGACCACGTTTCATATTAGTTAGAATGCGGTCTGATCCCGATTGCACTGGTAAATGTAAGAAACTCACCACTTCAGGGGTGTCTTCATAAACATCGATAATGTCTTGTGAAAACTCAATGGGGTTACTCGTTGTGTAACGCACACGGTCGATACCATCAATTGATGCCACTAGACGCAATAACTCTGCGAAGGTGCAAATATCATCATCATGGGTAGCACCGCGAAACGCATTCACGTTTTGACCAAGCAGGTTTACTTCACGTACACCTTGTTCAGCAAGTTGTGCGATTTCTAAAATGACATCATCAACCGGGCGGCTAACTTCTTCACCGCGGGTGTACGGCACTACGCAGAATGAACAGTATTTACTGCAGCCTTCCATAATAGACACAAACGCCGATGGACCGTCAGCGCGAGGCTCAGGTAGGCGATCGAATTTTTCAATTTCAGGAAAGCTCACATCAATAACTGCTTTATCGCCATTATTAATTTGGGTGATCATCTCAGGTAAGCGATGTAAGGTTTGTGGGCCAAAAATAATATCAACGCACTGAGCACGTTCTTTAATGGCTTTACCTTCTTGTGATGCAACACAACCACCTACACCGATAATTAGATTAGGTTTTTTGTCTTTGAGGGTTTTCCAGCGACCAAGCTGATGAAACACTTTTTCCTGCGCTTTTTCGCGAATTGAACATGTGTTTAGTAGCAGTACGTCTGCTTCTTCAGCATCCTCAGTCAAGGTATAACCTTGATAATCGTCCAGCAAGTCAGCCATTTTAGATGAATCATATTCATTCATCTGACAGCCCCAGGTCTTTATGTGTAGTTTTTTACTCATCAGTTACGCCGTTCTATTACCACAGAAAAATAGCCGAGTATTTTAACTGCACAAAGGCTCGCTGGCTAGCCTTTGTGCACACTTAAGCGGCATTATTCTGAAATGACTAATACCCCTATATTTTCAGGGTGTTTATCTATTTGGGCTAACTCATTTGATTGATTGGTAAAATAGCCAAATTGTTTCGCCATTGTGACGTTATCTTGTCTTGCTTGAACAATTATTTTTTGCGCTAGCTCTCTATTAAACTGCGTAAGCATTTCCGTGGTTTGTTGATATAAGGCATAATCGAAGGATGAACGGTGAATAACCGTAATGGTTTCCATCGGTTGTACTTCGGCTTGTGCTGTCATTGGCATAATGGCTGCGCCAGCAACAAGCCCTGCAAGTAGCGGCATAGTATAGAGTGACTTAGTAAACTTTTTTACATAACTCATTAACGTATTACGGCTGCTTGTTAGTGATTTAAGGGTTCCATTATTAGATTGTACATAGGTGCTTTGACTGAACATACTATCCTCTCTTACCTTGGCATTTAAGGGGTTGGTTGCAAGGCATGTCATACTAGACAGTCTCAGTATAAGGTAAGGTTTGGTGGTCAAAGTTTAATCAGTGTAAGCAAGTGTTGCTCAAACTCAAGATAGCAACATATCGATACGATTGAGGCGTTACAGACATCTTTGTACATAGTTTAAGTGACGCTTATTGGCACATAATAGTAGCCGCTGTCATGGCGTTTCAGTATTACAGCTTTTTATTAAGGTAAATAAACAATGCATCAAGCATCGAATGTAGTTGAACATGATGTCGTCATCGTTGGCGGAGGTATGGTGGGCGCAGCTGTAGCTGTGGGGTTAGGTCAGCTTGGCTTAAATGTTGCCATGGTTGAAGCATTCGCGCCTAAAGCCTATTTACCTGAGCAGCCCTTAGACTTACGCGTATCAGCTATTAGTGTGGCCTCTGAGCAATTACTTGAACGCTTGGGCGTAATGGAGCAATTACGCACTATGCGTCATGTGGCCTATAAAGGTTTAGAAACCTGGGAGCTCGATGATTGCATTACCCGTTTTCATGCTGATCAGATCGATGAATCACATCTGGGCTATTTTTTTGAGAACCGCTTAATTCAACTGAGTCTGTGGCAGCAAATTGAAAAGATGGACAATGTGCATTGTTATTGCCCTGATAGCGTTGCTAAGTTCGAGCGTATTGAAATGAGCAATAGTGGCGTAAAATCATTGTCTCAAGGAATGAAAGCGGCCCTTAAAAGTGGCGTTGAATTACATGCATCATTATTAGTTGGCGCAGATGGGGCTAACTCACAAGTAAGACAATGGGCCGGTATTGGTATTACTGGCTGGGATTATGCTCAGTCAGCCATGCTCATTAATGTTGAAACTGACACCGCGCAGCAAGACATAACTTGGCAACAGTTTACCCCTCAAGGGCCACGCTCATTACTGCCATTACCGGGTAATAACGCCTCATTAGTATGGTATGACAGTAATAGTCGCATTAAGCAGCTTATGCAGCTCAATCATAAACAACTGGCTGAGCAAATTAAGCTTAACTTTCCATCAAGGCTTGATGAGAACTTTACCGTTATAGCTAGAGGCAGTTTCCCGCTCACAAGACGTCATGCCCAAGATTATTGCCAAGATAATATTGTGATTTTAGGTGATGCAGCCCATACCATTAACCCGCTTGCAGGGCAGGGCGTCAATATTGGTTTTAAAGATGTCGATGTATTGATTGCAACCATTGCCGATGCAGTAGGCAATGATAAACCTTGGTGGACAGCATCTTGTTTAAAGCAGTATCAATGCAAACGTTATAGCGATAATTTATTGATGATGTCAGCAATGGATGCATTCTATGCAGGCTTTAGTAATGATTTATTACCAATAAAACTGTTAAGAAATGGGTTGTTGAAACTGGCAAACTACGATAATCCGATCAAACAGAAAGTGCTTAAATACGCATTGGGTTTAGCGTAACTTATTCTATTTAATCAGCAATCACGCCTTCCCCACCACGCAATTTCTAATGGCGGTTAACTATATTCACTGTGAACTTTTTCACAGTGAGGTTATCCCCATTCTGTCTAATTATCACAGTGTATTTGTTGAGTTCAGTTTTGAGTGTTAAAATGCCGCGCTTTAGCGCCTTCAAATCACAAAATCTTAGTCTATAACTATTAAGATGGATAAATGATATTGAAGATAACGCAGTCATTTAACCACTGAAATTGAGTGCTAATGAGTCAAATAAAACTAATTGTCGGCCTTGCTAACCCAGGTGCAGAATACGCCCACACTCGTCATAATGCGGGTGCATGGTATGTACAAGAGTTAGCGCGTTTATGTGGCGCCACCTTAGCGCCAGACAGTAAATATTTTGGCTTAACCGCCAGAGTCACTATTGATGGTAAAGATGTGCGTCTACTTATACCTACTACGTTTATGAATTTAAGCGGTAAGTCAGTGGGCGCATTAGCGAACTTTTTTCGTACTTTACCTGAAGAGATATTAGTGGCCCATGATGAGCTTGATATGGAGCCGGGCGTTGCCAAGTTTAAATTGGGCGGTGGTCATGGTGGTCATAACGGCTTAAAAGATATTATTGCTAAGCTTGCCAATGAAAAAGGCTTTTACCGATTACGTATTGGTATTGGTCACCCTGGAGATAAAAACCGCGTCAGTGGTTATGTCTTAGGTAAAGCGCCAGCGAGCGATCAAGAAAAGATGGACGCAGCAATAGATGAAGCGGTGCGTTCAACTGAAATATTGTTTAAACAAGACATGGCGAAAGCGATGCACCGATTACACACATTCAAAGCGCTCTAATTAGCCGCGCTTTGATTATTGATTTGACACAACTTACCACTTCCTAGGTGAGTTTAATTATATAAAGGTAAAAATATGGGTTTTAAATGCGGCATTGTGGGTTTGCCAAATGTTGGTAAGTCAACACTATTTAATGCGTTAACTAAAGCAGGAATCGAAGCTGCTAACTTCCCGTTTTGTACCATTGAGCCAAATACGGGTGTGGTTCCAGTACCTGATCCACGTTTAGATGCATTAGCAGCGATTGTTAATCCAGAACGTATTTTACCGACTACAATGGAATTTGTGGATATTGCAGGTTTAGTTGCTGGCGCATCAAAAGGTGAAGGTTTAGGTAACAAGTTCCTAGCTAACATTCGTGAAACGGATGCCATTGGTCACGTTGTACGTTGTTTTGAAGATGACAACATCGTTCATGTTGCTAACAAGGTTGACCCTGCAGGCGATATTGATGTTATCAACACTGAACTTGCGTTAGCGGATTTAGACAGCTTAGAGCGTGCTATCTTCCGTCAGCAAAAGCGCGCTAAAGGCGGCGACAAAGATGCTAAGTTTGAAGTAGAAGTACTTGAAAAAATGCGTCCAACTTTAGATGAAGGCCAAATGCTGCGTTCATTAGAGTTAAGCAAAGAAGAAATGGCTGCAATTGCCTACCTTAACTTCTTAACCCTAAAGCCAACCATGTACATTGCTAACGTATCTGAAGATGGATTTGAGAATAACCCACATTTAGATGCTGTTAAAGCCATTGCTGCGACAGAAAACGCCGTGGTGGTTGCAGTATGTGCTGCTATTGAGTCTGAGCTTGCTGAGATGGACGCTGAAGAGCGTGATGAGTTTATGGCAGACCTTGGTCTTGATGAGCCAGGGCTTGATCGCGTTATTCGTGGTGGTTATGAATTATTGGACTTACAGACTTACTTTACTGCAGGTGTAAAAGAAGTAAGAGCATGGACTGTGCCAGTAGGCGCCAGTGCGCCACAAGCTGCTGGTGTGATCCACACCGACTTTGAGCGTGGCTTTATTCGCGCCCAAGTAATGGCCTATGATGACTTTATCGAGTTTAATGGTGAAGCAGGTGCTAAAGAAGCAGGTAAGTTACGCGTAGAAGGTAAAGCTTATATCGTTAAAGATGGCGATGTAATGCATTTCTTATTCAACGTATAAATAGTATTTGCAGACTTTAATTAGTCAAACAAGCGGTCGAGGTTAACTTTTTTGGTCAAATATGCCGATTTGCTACGCAGTTTGGTGAACTTATAGCCGAACAGTGCCAATTGATGAAAATAGCTAAAAAAAGCAGTTGACCTCGATACGCTGAATAAGCATAATACGCCCCGTCCTCACGACGAGGGCAACGTAAGATAAAGTGGCAATGTAGCTCAGCTGGTTAGAGCACAGCATTCATAATGCTGGGGTCGCAGGTTCAAGTCCCGCCATTGCTACCATCTTCTCAAGATGTCAAACTAGAGATTCGCTGGTTAGTTAAGGCCGCAAGGTTTTAGAAATATGACTGGCTACCTTCTCAAGGTTAAATGAGCATCGTGTTCTGGATGTTAAACAGAGTCAGTGCGGGAGTGGTGGAATTGGTAGACACGCCAGATTTAGGTTCTGGTGCCGTAAGGTGTGAGAGTTCAAGTCTCTCTTCCCGTACCATTATATAGAAAGGCTGGCATTAGCGGGTTTTTCGAAAAAGCTTTAGATTGGGATATCGCCAAGTGGTAAGGCACCGGGTTTTGATCTCGGCATCCCCAGGTTCGAATCCTGGTATCCCAGCCA